>JAQSCR010000001.1 GCA_029945495.1 Pseudolabrys sp.
GTCGAGTTTGAGGATCGAGCCGGTCCGGCTGACGGCAGGAGGCACGTGGTCAAGTCCAAGCACGGTGTTGACGATCATCGCCACCACGCCGAACATCGCCCCCATGATGATTAGAGGCGTGCGACCTATACCGAAGATTGCAATTAATAACGGGTAGAAGACGAAAGTCGGGATCGAATAGTAGGCCGACAGCAACGGATCGACCATCCGTCTGAGCCGTGGCACCGCATGCAAAGCAGCGCCCGCGAAGAAACCGACGGATATCGCCACGGCGATGGCCGCGACGGTATTGTAGAACGTGAAGGCGATGTCGGCATTGAACCGGCCGGACCGGACAATATCCCAGAGAGCCGCAACCATTTCGCTCGGTGGAATCATCGTGACGCGATCGATGATTCCAAGCCGGCACAACAGCTCCAAGACGACGAAAATGGAGCCGAGGAAGGCCGCGCGTGCTTGCACAACCTTCACCATCCGTGTCGGCATGACTATTCCTTCTAAAAACGGTTTTTGAAGATCCTTATCCAAGTACTGTTGGTCGATCGCGGCTTTCAATTTGACCGGCCCATCCGACTCGCCAATCAACTGCAATCCGTCAGACATTTTTGACAGCGCTTCCTTGTCAAATCCGCCGGGTGACCACTCGCCTTTGTAGTTGAAGTAGTTCGGGAAATAAGTAGCAACATCCTTGGGATCTTGCTGCCAGACTTTTGCATAGATCTGAATCGCTTCGTTGTGGTGCGCATAAATGAATTCCACGCCACGCCGATGGACGTTTATCAGTTTGCGGACAACATCTGGGTGTTCCGTTGCGAACTTGCGCGTGGTCACGCCGACAAGCCAGGTCATTCGCGGGATCAAGTCGGCAAAGTGGAAAATAACGCGGTATTTGTCAGGCTTCAGCGTCAAAATAGGATCGATCAGCGGCGCGGCATCGATGCCGCCGCTGTCGAGCAAAGCGAGGCCGCCGCCGAAACCGCCGGTGCCCACCAATTCGACCTTACCAGTCATTGCCGCTTCTTTCAGGGCCAAGCGCAGCAGCAGCTCGCTGGTCGATTTTGGACCGGTGAAACCGGCTTTCTTGCCGGCGAGATCCTGCACTTTCTGCACAGTGCCCTTCGGGTTAGCGACCAGCGCTATTTCGCCGATATGATCGCTCGCCGTATTGACGATGACGATGTCGAGTCCGGAACGGATCGCCGCCAAGGCGGCAGAGGTTGCGACTTCGCCATAAGGCAGGTCGCTCGCAAGCATGTTGCGCAGCGTCGTACCGCCGCCTTGCCCGGAGATGATATGATCGATCTTGATGCCGGCGTCGGCGAAGTAACCTTTCTCGACAGCGACGGCCCAGGGCAGTGTGGCCGTGACACGGCCATATTGGCTGACAGCCAGATCGGAAGCGAAAGTGTGTTTCGGTGCCGCCACCGTAAGGATGGCGAATAACGCAAAGCATGCATATTGTCGGATCTTCATCTTTCCCTCCCCATTTTTGGAGAGTATGTCACGATCGGCTCCGATGAGAAACCTGCCTTCGACTCTGTCCGCCGGACGTTTGTGGGCGGTATCCCACTGGCCTTTTTAAGGTATGATCGCTTTCAAGGCAGCTCGCCCAAGATGTACCTCTTCAAACTCGTCCAGCTACGATGCCCGGACACAGCGGCGACCTGCGGAATGGTTCTGCCCATTTCGAAAAGTCGGGAGATACCTTCATGACGAAGGTCATGAAAGCGCAAATCCAAAATTCCCAAGAACTTACATGCCCGTGTGAATGCGGCGCTGATTGCATCTGCGGAGTAGGGGAATATACGTTCGTCTTCGCGTGGCATGGCCTGGATGATCGAGAGCGCTTCAGGCGTTAGCTCACAGTAGACGTTGTTGCCCTTTTTATCGCCCGGATGCTTCATGTCCCGGACGAGGATCCGATCTGTCTCCAGGTCGTCCCAACGCAATAACGTAATCTCTTCCTGGCGGCGCGTGGAGAAGATGGCGAAGGTCAAAATCTTCTGCATCGGGATCGAGGAAGGGCGGTGATTTTGAATACGCCCGAAATGATCCATCAGCTTGTCGAGTTCTTCGAGCGTGGGCCGACGGTCGCGTTCTGAACCTTTTCGTATCAGGCCAAGCTTCTTGAGGACTGTGACGGAGTCTTCGAATTCTTGACGGCTAAGGGGAAATCCCCAAGCCGGCCGTGCCACCGTAAAAATGCTGGAGAGATGCGAGAAATAGTTGCCGCAGGTTTGCGGCTCGACATTCCGCGATAGATCCTTCGCGAAGCCGACCAGCTTCTGGCTGGTAATGTCGCTGCATTTGAGGTCGCCGAGGTCGCTGTTCTTGATTGTCTTGAGCACCTGGGCCTTGGTGCCGAGAACAGCATTTTTTGACTCGTCGATATAGCGGTCGATCACCGTGGAGAGGGTCGGATTTTCCTTTCGGTCGAGTCCGCCGGGGCTTTTGAGCTCGGCTTCGCGCTTGACGACCCATGCGTTGGCCGCCTGTTTTCGGTCAAACGTTTCAGACTCGCGGTGAGCGATTACGCCACCTTTTTTGATGACGATGTGGGCGGTGTACGCCGTCGACCCGTCTTTGCGGGTTCGTCCAATTATGCTACCCATCGGTACAACATGAGCCAGCGGCAAGAACGTGCAAGTGACTGAAATATCGCAAAAAGAGCGCCAGAGTCGGTCCCGTCGATTTTCTGTCGCCCCGATGATGGAGAGGGTGACCTGTGATCGAAATCAGTTGAAATTGCAATGACTTAATTGCTGTCTCTAAGTGGCATGTCGTACCGAGCGTCGTACCCACGGGCCAATCACGACCAACTTCGCAAAGCTCTTTACGTTACGAGTTAAGTCTTGCCCAATCCAAGCTTCGCTTCGACGTAGCCAATCGCCCCGTCGAGCGTGATGAGCTTCGGATAATCGATCTCGGGGATATCGATGCCGAGTCGATGATGAATAGCGGTAATGAAGTTCAGGAAGTCCATCGAGTCGATGTCGATGGCCTCGCGCAAATCCGCTTTCGGGTCGACGCCGGCCATGTCGACTTCAGGCGCGATATTGTTGAGTTCTTCCTGAACTACTTTGCGAATGTCGATGTCGTTCATAGCTTGTCCGGCTCCTGCAGCAGTTTGCCGATCTCGGTCAAGAACAGCGCGCCGGCGTGTCCGTCGCTCACCCGATGGTCGGCGGACAGCGTGATGGTAATGACCGAGCGTGGGCCGATAGCGCCGTCGACGACCCATGGTCGCACCAGCACCTTGCCGAAGCCGACGATCGCCACTTGCGGCGGATAGATGATCCCGTACAGCGTCTCGACGCCGCGCTCGCCGAGGCTGGTTACGGTGATGGTCGAATCGGAGATTTCCGAGCTGCGGATACGCCCGGCACGCGTGCGCTGCACCAGATCGCGCATCCGGCTCATCAGGTCATCCAACGAGAGTTGGTCCGCGTCGTGCAACGCCGGCGCCGCCAGCCCGCCACCACGGATGGCGATCGCCACGCCGACATGCACTGCTTCTGAAGGTTCGTATTTGTTGTCGCGGTAAAAGCCGTTGAAGGCGGGAAAACTGTGCGCCGCCAAGGCGGTCGCCTTGAGCGTGAGCGCCCCAATCAGCAGCCGGTTGTCGGGCGGGAGGGCCGCGTTCTTCTGACTGAGCCAGTGCTCGCACGCCGTGACGTCGACCTGATGCGCGAGATAATAGTGCGGGATTTCCCGCTTCGACCGCGCCATCGCGGCGGCGATGGCGGTCCGCATCGCATCGAGATCGAGGGTGGGGGCACGTTTTCGTTCCGATGATGGGGTGGGCTCGGCGGCGCGTCGCGCAACGTCAGCATAAGTGATCGCGCCACCAGGACCGCTGCCCGTGACCGTTGCAGGATCGACGCTGCGGGCTTCGGCGAGGCGCCGCGCGGCCGGCGATATCCGCGTGCGTGCCGGAGCGGCGGGGGCGACGGCCGGTGATGGCGGCGGCGCCACCGGAGCGGGCGCTGGCGGAATGGCTGGCGGCGCTGCTGCCGGAGCCGGAGGCGAGATAACTGGCGCCGCCGCGGGGGAAAGCGCCGCGACCGGGGCAGCTTTTGCTTCGCCTTCGGTTCGGATACGCGCCAGCGGGGTTCCTACCGGCACCTTGCTATTGAGCTCGACCAGGATTCCCTCGACCTGGCCTGTCTCGAAAGTCTCGATCTCGATGGCGCCCTTCTGCGTCTCGACCACCGCGACGATATCGCCGCGCTTGACCCAATCGCCGGGTTTGACCAGCCATTCGACCAGCGTGCCTGCCTCCATATCGGCACCGAGGGAGGGCATACGGAAGTCGACCACGGCGTCTCCTTATGCTCGCCCCAGCGCGGCCTTCGCGGCTGCGATGATCTTGGGCGCTTGCGGGATCGCCGCGTTTTCGAGATGGCGCGGATAGGGGATAGGCACTTCCTCGCTGCAGACGCGGCCGATCGGCGCATCGAGTTCCCAGAACGCCTGTTCGACGATGCGCATGGCCACTTCCGCCGCCAGGCTGCCGCTGCGCCAGCCTTCGTCGATGATGACTGCCCGCCGGGTCTTGGTGACCGAAGTCATGATGGTCGCGTCGTCGAGCGGCCGCAGGCTGCGCAAATCGATCACTTCGGCCTCGATGCCTTCTGCCGCAAGCGCCGTCGCAGCCTCCAGTGTCTTCCAGAGCGAGCCGCCATAGGTGATGAGCGAAACGTCGCGGCCGGGACGGCGCACGGCCGCTTTGTCGATATTCACCGGGCCCGCATCGGCGGCGAGATTGCCCGTTATATTGTAGAGCATGACGTTCTCGAAAATCAGAACCGGATCGGGATCCTGCAAAGCGGTCCACAGCATGCCACGCGCATCTTCGAGCGTGGCAGGCGCCAGCACCTTGATGCCAGGGATGTGCGCATACCAGCCTTCAAGGCTGTGCGAATGCTGGGCGGCAAGCTGGCGGCCGGCGCCGGTCGCCATGCGGATCACCAGCGGCACACCGAACTGGTTTCCTGACATGTGGCGCACGGTCGCCGCGGTGTTGAGAATCTGATCGAGCGCCAGCAGGCTGAAATTGACCGTCATCAATTCAACGATGGGGCGCAGGCCGGCCATCGCCGCCCCGATGCCAGCCCCGGTAAATCCGGATTCCGAGAGTGGCGTATCGCGAATCCTCTCGGGCCCGAATTCGGCAAGCAGCCCCTTGCTCACCGCATAACAGCCGCCGTAGCGGCCGACGTCCTCGCCCATCAGAAAGACGCGTTCGTCGCGCATGATCGCATCGCGAATTGCCTGACGCACCGCTTCGCGGTAGCTGGTATCAATCGTTCCCTGTTGGAGCGCTTCTTGTTGCATTGCATCTCACTGGCCGGCGGGCGCGGTACTTTCAGCATAAGTGAAGCGGGTGAGCTGTTCGACGGGTTCCCAGGTCCCAGCTTCGGCGAAGGCGATCGCCTCGGCGATCTCGGCATCGACCTCGGCTTCGATGCGGGGCACATCTTCCGGATGAACGATGTGATTAGCCTGGAGCCACCCTTGGAAACGCACGATCGGCTCCTTCCGCCGCGAAGCTTCGACCTCAGCCTTGTCGCGATAGAGTTGGGCATCGAACATCGAATGCGCGCGCAGTCGGTAGGTTCGGCATTCCAGGAAATAGGGCTTACGGCTCTCTCGAACTGCGTGAATCGCGCGGCGGGCGGCCGCTTCGACGGCAACTACATCCAAGCCATCGGCTGCCTCAGAGGCGATCCGGTAGCAGGCCGCTTTCCGCTGAATATCCGTTTCGGATTCCGAAAGCGCCAACGCGGTTCCCATGGCATAAAGATTGTTTTCGCACACGAAGAGCACTGGCAGCCCCCATAGTGCCGCCAGGTTCAGGCTTTCGTGAAACTCCCCTTCGGCAACGGCTCCCTCGCCAAAAAAACAGACTGTGACGTTGTCGTTGCCCTGCATGTGGTCAGCGAGCGCGAGACCAACCGCCAAGGGCAGGCCGCCACCGACGATGGCGTTGCCGCCGTGGAAATTGGTGGCCCGGTCAATC
>JAQSCR010000002.1 GCA_029945495.1 Pseudolabrys sp.
CGGAAGATAGATGTTGCGCCACGCGGCGCTCCATCCCCTCGGCTGTTGTCCGGGGGTGCGAAAAGGGAAGGCGGCCTGCCCGGGGCCTCAAACAACACGGGCGATGATGCGCGCCCGCTTTCTTAATCCTTCCCCTGAAAGGGGATGGATCAGGAAGACCCCCGCCTTAAGTCGTCCCCAGCTATCGGGAATACCGCCAAAATCACCCGGCTCCGGGCGTTGCTTTGCGGCAACCTTTTTGGCATGGTCCGCGCACTTTCAGGTCGAGGTGAAGCGCCCTTTAAAAAGCGGCCATCCTCGACGTTTCCGGGCGCTGGGCAGGGGTTTCCCCCGCCATGCTCTTTTCAAATCGGGGTTGAGGCAACCATGACTACATTGTGGGTGATCGTCGGCTGTGGCGTGCTCGCGATTTTCTATGGCATCTGGGCGACCAGTTCGGTGATGGCCGCCGACGCGGGTAATGCCCGCATGCAGGAGATCGCGGCCGCGGTGCGCGAAGGCGCGCAGGCCTATCTGAAACGTCAATATGCGACCATCGGCATCGTCGGCGCCGTGATCTTCGTGATCATCGGCTTCACGCTCGGCTGGCTGGTCGCCGGCGGCTTCGCCATCGGCGCGATCCTGTCGGGTGCGGCCGGCTTCATCGGCATGAACGTGTCGGTGCGCGCCAACGTGCGCACGGCGCAGGCGGCGACCAAGTCGCTGGCCGGCGGTCTCGACATCGCCTTCAAGGCCGGCGCCATCACCGGCATGCTGGTCGCAGGCTTGGCGTTGTTGGGCGTCACGCTCTATTTCGGCATGCTCACCGGTTCCATGCACATGGCGCCGAATGACCGCACCGTGATCGACGCCATCGTCGCGCTCGGCTTCGGCGCGTCGCTGATCTCGATCTTCGCCCGTCTCGGCGGCGGCATCTTCACCAAGGGTGCGGACGTCGGCGGCGACATGGTCGGCAAGGTCGAGGCCGGCATCCCCGAGGATGACCCCCGCAACGCCGCGACCATCGCCGACAACGTCGGCGACAATGTCGGCGACTGCGCCGGCATGGCGGCCGATCTGTTCGAAACCTATGCGGTGACCATCGTCGCCACCATGGTTCTGGCGGCGATCTTCTTCGCCGGCACGCCGATCCTGTTCGAAATGATGACCTTGCCGCTCGCCATTGGCGGCGTCTGCATCATCACCTCGATCGCCGGCACGTTCTTCGTCAAGCTCGGCGCTTCGCAGTCGATCATGGGCGCGCTGTACAAGGGCCTGACGGCGACCGGCGTGTTGTCGCTCATCGGCATCGGCGGCGTGATCTACTACCTGTTGCCGAACCACTTCGGCGCGCTGGCCGGCCAGGCCTTCACCGGCATGTCGCTGTTCTACTGTGGCATCGTCGGTCTGGTCGTCACCGGCCTGATCATCTACATCACCGAGTACTACACCGGCACCGACTATCGCCCGGTGAAGTCGATTGCCCAGGCCTCGGTTACCGGCCATGGCACCAACGTGATCCAGGGCCTCGCCATCTCGATGGAGTCGACCGCACTTCCGGCACTCGTCATCATCGCTGGCATCCTGGTCACCTACAGCCTCGCCGGTCTGTTCGGCATCGCCATCGCGGTGACGACGATGCTGGCTTTGGCCGGCATGATCGTTGCGCTCGACGCCTTCGGCCCGGTCACCGACAATGCCGGCGGCATTGCCGAAATGGCCGGCCTGCCGAAGGAAGTGCGCAAGGCGACCGACGCGCTCGACGCCGTCGGCAACACCACCAAGGCGATCACCAAGGGCTATGCCATCGGTTCGGCTGGTCTTGGCGCTCTGGTTCTGTTTGCCGCCTATAACCAGGACCTGATCTTCTTCGCCAAGGATGCCAAGGCGCATCCGTACTTCGTCGGTGTTGTGCTCGACTTCTCGCTCAACAACCCCTACGTCGTCGTTGGCCTCTTGTTCGGTGGTCTGTTGCCCTATCTGTTCGCGTCGATGGGCATGACCGCGGTCGGCCGCGCCGCCAGCGCGATCGTCGAGGAAGTACGGCGTCAATTCCGCGAAAACCCCGGCATCATGAAGGGCACCTCGAAGCCCGACTACGCCCGGGCCGTTGACTTGCTGACCAAGGCGGCGATCAAGGAAATGATCATCCCGTCGCTGCTGCCGGTGCTGTCGCCGATCGTCTGGTACTTCGCGATCTACTTCATCGCGGGCGGCGGGACAGGCGGCAAGTCGGCTGGGTTCTCCGCGGTCGGCGCGATGCTGCTCGGCGTGATCGTCACCGGCCTGTTCGTTGCGATCTCGATGACCTCGGGCGGCGGCGCCTGGGACAACGCCAAGAAGTATATCGAAGACGGCCACTTCGGCGGCAAGGGCTCGGACGCCCATAAGGCCGCGGTGACCGGCGACACCGTCGGCGATCCCTACAAGGACACCGCGGGTCCCGCCGTCAACCCGATGATCAAGATCACCAACATCGTGGCGCTGCTGCTGTTGGCGATCCTGGCGCACTAAGCGTGTGACCCCGAAAAGTGGGAACCGGTTTTCGGATCAGGTCACACGCAAAAGAAAAAGCGCAAACGATAAATAAGAAAGGGCCCGCATGTTGCGGGCCCTTTTATTTTGAAGACGGAAGAATGAGCGTCGGCGCGTGCGGCCTTAGAAGATCTTGAAGTTGCGGAAGATGCCGCGCAGATAGTTCAGCCGCTCGCCGCCGGTTTCCGTGGTCTGCGTCAGATAGTCGAACACCTTGCCGTCCTTGACGCCGTAATTGGCCAGCCGGGTGACCTTGCGGTCCTTGTCGAAGTAAACCGCGATGACGCGCTGGTCGACCGATTGGTGGGGCATGAAGGCGGCGCTGCGCTCTGCCTTCTGCGAAATATAATAGAACGCATCGCCATCGACGGTGGCGACGGTCGACGGTGTGCCGAGCACGATCAGGACCTGTTCCTGGGTGGCGCCGATCGGAATCTGCTCGAGCGCGCCTTCCGGCAGCACATAGCCGCGCTGCAGCGTCTCACTGAAATAACCGCCGCAGCCGGCAAGCGCGAGCGGGCCGGCCAGCGCGCAGGCGAGCGCCAACATCGGCGCCCGTCGGCCGCGCCGATGCGCGGGTGTCGTCTTCTTGGAAATCATCGGTACCGTAATCCTCTTGAGGTCCATCACGTGGAAGGTCGCACGGACCTTGATCGCGTCGATTTGGTTCTTGCATCCTTGCCGGCGTGGACTAAACCGACGGCAAACAAGCATCGGCATAGCAACCTTATGATATTTTCTCTTTTCCGCCGCCGCCCGCAGGTCGACACCATTTCGACCCTGTATGGCATGATCGTGGCGCAGGCGCGATTGCCGGTGTTTTACCGTGACTACGCGGTCGCCGACACGGTTAATGGCCGTTTCGACTTGATCGTGCTGCATCTGGCGCTGGTGCTCGACCGGCTGGCCAAGGATCCGGCGTCGCAAAGCCTCGGGCAGGGCATTTTTGACAGGTTTTGCGAGGATATGGACGATAATCTGCGCGAAATGGGCATTGGCGACATCAAAGTGCCGAAAGAAATGCGCCGGATGGGCGAGGCCTTTTACGGCCGCTCAAAGGCCTATCTGAGCGCGATCCCGGCAGCGATGGTGCCCGGCGACGGCAGCCGGGCCCTGATCGAGGCCCTGAGGCGCAACATCTACGGTGGCGCGCCGTCTGCGCTTGCCGCCGCGCCGAGGCTTGCGGCCTATATACTGGAAGCGGTACGGGAGTTGAAGGCGCAGGACATAGGCACCCTAATGGTCGGCGGCTTGCGCTTCCCGGACCCGGCCGAGATCCCGCCGGCCATTGTATAGCGTCTAGAACAGAGCCTGATGACAATGAGCAAGAAAGTCAGCCGGCCGCACAGCCGCGCCAAAACGGCTTCTGGCGCGGCCTCCGCGCCGCCCTGGAGCGTGCCGCTCGACGCGGACATCATTCCGGACGCCGGCCTGCACCGCGAGATCGCAGCGACCGCGGACATCTGCGCCGCGGTGGCGCGGCTGGCCGACGTGCGCGCGGTATCGCGGCTCAAGGCCAGCTTCGATCTGAGCCGGGCCGGCGATATCGTAACGGTCACCGGCCGGGTGACGGCGACGGTCGGTCAGAACTGCGTGGTAACGCTCGAACCGCTGGAAACTGCTGTCGACGAGCCGATCGAGATGGTGTTTGCGCCGCCGCCGCCGGAAGGCGGCGCGACCGCCGAGGATCGGCACCGCAAGACTTTGGATGAACTGCCTGAGCCCTTGATCGACGACACCATCGATCTTGGCGCCATCGCCACCGAATTCCTGATCCTGGGCATCGAGCCCTATCCGCGCAAGGAAGGCGTGGCGTTCGCGCCACCGGAGGTCGATGCGGACGAGCCGCACCCGTTTGCCGCGCTAGAAGCCCTCATGAAGCGGCCGGGCGGCGACAAGCCGTGAGGCACGGCCGTGCTATGGTTACGCTCGGTAACCGGCTTGTCAGGGGCGGCCTACAGGGTATGTTCGCGGCCATGCGTCGAATCCAGGTGATGTTGTTGTTGCCGGCGCCGCCGCCACCGCCGCTCCTATTGGACTCGACCAGAGTACATCCGCGCCATGCCAGATAATGTTCGCATTGCAATAGACGCGATGGGCGGCGACCATGGTCCGTCGGTCGTGCTGCCGGGCGCCGAGCTGGCGCTGACCCGCCACCCCGACAGCGAATTTCTGCTGTTCGGCGACCGCGCCGCGGTCGAGCCCGTGCTTGAGCGACTGCCCCGGCTCAAGGCGCGTTCGACATTCACCCATACCGAAGTGTCGATCCGCATGGACGACAAGCCGAGCCAGGCCTTGCGCTACGGCCGGCATAAGTCGTCGATGTGGCTGGCCATCGACGCGGTCAAGAAGGGCGATGCCGATGTCGCCGTCTCGTCCGGCAATACCGGCGCCCTGATGGCGATGGCCCGTTTCAACCTCAAGATGATCGAGGGCATCGACCGCCCCGCCATCGCCGGCCTGTGGCCGACGCTCAAGGGCGAGTCGGTGGTGCTCGATGTCGGCGCCTCGATCGGCGCCGATGAATTCCACCTGGTCAAGCTGGCGATGATGGGCGGCGCCATGGCGCGCATCCTGTTCGACATCGATCGCCCGACCGTGGGCCTCTTGAATATCGGCGTCGAGGAAGTCAAAGGCCTCGAGCAGGTGCGCGAGGCCGGCCGGATCTTGCGCGACGGCAATTTCCGCGATTTCGATTATCAGGGTTTCGTCGAGGGCGACGACATCGGCAAGGGCACGGTCGACGTCGTCGTCACCGAGGGCTTTGCCGGCAATATCGCGCTCAAGACCGCCGAAGGCACCGCCCGCCAGTTCGCGCAATATCTGCGCTCGGCCATGAACCGCACCTGGATGGCGCGGCTCGGCTATCTGTTGTCGCGCCAGGCGTTCCGGACGCTGCGCGATAAAATGGACCCCCGCAAATCCAATGGCGGCGTCTTTCTCGGCCTCAACGGCGTTGTGATAAAGAGCCATGGCGGCGCCGATGCCGAAGGCTTCGCCGCGGCTATCGATATGGGATACGACATGATCCGTTATGAACTGCTCACCAAGATAGGCCAGGCTATGGCGCGCGATCTGCAAGCCGGCGCGAGCGCGCCGACGGCAAAAGAACCTGTGGCGAGCGGAGCAGCCTCGTGAGTGTCTTGCGTTCGGTCATTCTAGGCTGCGGCAGCTATCTTCCTGCGCGAATTCTCTCCAACGAAGAACTGGCGCGTTCGGTCGAAACCACCGACGAGTGGATCGTCCAGCGCACCGGTATCCGCGAGCGCCACATCGCCGCGCCCGGCGAAATGACCTCTGACCTCGCCATTCATGCGGCGCGCGCCGCGCTGGCGCACGCGCATATCGATGCCGACACCATCGACCTGATTGTGCTCGGCACCTCGACGCCGGACCAGACCTTTCCCGCCACCGCCGTCACCGTCCAGCACGCGCTCGGCATCACCAAAGGCGCCGCTTTCGCCCTGCAGGCGGTCTGCTCGGGTTTCGTCTATGCGCTGTCGG
>JAQSCR010000003.1 GCA_029945495.1 Pseudolabrys sp.
CAGACGCCGGTCTTCGTGCTCGGCGAGGAGGCCCTGCTGTTCGCCGCGCCTGAAGATAATCGTCGGGTTGCCATTCACGGCGGCGGCATTCTTGCCAGCGCCGCCGATGGCGTGCGCATCGTCACCGGCGGCGACGACGGCACGCTCATCGCAACGAACCGCGAGGGTGCGCACGAGGTGCTGGCCACCGACGACAAGAAGCGCTGGATCGATCAGGTCGCGCTCGGCCCCGATGGCGCGTTGGCCTGGGCGGCCGGCAAGGTCGCGCATGTGCGTACGGGCAAGGGCGAGTTGCGCGATCTCGACGTGCCGTCCACCGTCGCCGGGCTTTGCTTTTTTCCGAAAGGCTTTCGCCTTGCCATCGCCCATTACAACGGCGCGACGCTCTGGTTTCCCAATGCCGCCGGCGCCAAGCCGGACGTGCTGGAATGGAAAGGCTCGCATCTCGGCGTCACTGTCAGTCCCGACGGTAAATTCCTGATCACCACCATGCAGGAGCAGACCTTGCACGGCTGGCGCATCGTCGACGCCAAGCACATGCGCATGTCCGGCTATTCGGCGCGCGTCCGCTCTTTGTCATGGACGCATGACGGCGGCGCACTGGCGACCTCAGGCTCCGAGCAACTCATTCTCTGGCCCTTCGAAGGCAAAGACGGCCCGATGGGCAAGCAGCCGACCATGCTGGCCTCGTCGCCGGCGCGCTGCACGGCGGTGGCGTGCCATCCGCGCCAGCCGGTGGCGGCGGCGGGCTTTGCCGACGGCTCGGTGTTGCTGGTGCGGCTCGACGACGGCGCCTTGATCCTGGCGCGCGAGGCTGATGGTTCGCCGGTCAGCGCGGTCGGCTGGAGCGCCGAGGGCCAGGTGCTGGCGATGGGCACCGAGAGCGGCAGCGCGGGTGTGTTGAAGCTGTGACCTGTCATTCCGGGGCGCGCGGAACGCGCGAACCCGGAATCCAGCTACGGCAAATTTTTTCTGTCTGGATTCCGGGTCCAGCGCTTTGCGCCGTCCCGGAATGACAGAATCCTACCTCACCAACACATTCTTGAACTGCCATGGATCGCTGGTGTCGAGGTCCTCGGGGAACAGGCCCGGGCGTCCTTCGAGCGGCGTCCAGTCGGTGTAGTAGCCCTTCACCGAACCGAGATAAGGCAGTTGAATTTCAAGAAGGCGATGGAAGTCCATCTCGTCGGCCTCGACGATCCCCTCGTTCGGATGCTCCAGCGCCCAGACCATGCCGCCGAGCACGGCGCTGGTGACCTGAAGGCCGGTGGCGTTTTGATAAGGCGCAAGCTCCCGCGTTTCCTCGATGGAGAGCTGCGAGCCGAACCAGTAGGCGTTCTTGCCGTGGCCGTAGAGCAGCACGCCGAGCTCATCGATGCCGTCGACGATTTCGTTTTCGTCGAGGATGTGATGCTTCTCCTGCATCTTGCCGGCGCGGCCGAACAATTCGTGCAGCGACAGCACCGCGTCATCCGCAGGATGGTACGCATAGTGGCAGGTCGGCCGGTAGACCGCCGCGCCCGATGCGTCGCGCACCGTGAAGTAGTCGGCGATCGAAATCGACTCGTTGTGTGTGACGAGGAAGCCGTATTGCGCGCCGCGCGTCGGGCACCAGGTGCGCACGCGCGTATTGGCGCCGGGCTGCATCAGGTAGATGCCCGCGCCGCAGCCGGTATCGTGGCCATGCGCATTCTCGGGCATCCATTTTTCATGGGTGCCCCAGCCGAGTTCGGCCGGCTGCATGCCTTCCGACAGGAAGCCCTCGACCGACCAGGTGTTGACGAACACCTCCGGCGGCTTGGGCGACTTGGAACGCTGCGTGTCGCGCTCGGCAATGTGGATACCTTTGATGCCGGCCTGCCGCATCAGGTCGGCCCATTCGGCCTTGGTCTTCGGCTCGGGGACGTTGAGCTTCAGGTCCGCCGCGACATTGAGCAGCGCCTGCTTGGCGAAGAAGGAGACCATGCCCGGGTTGGCGCCGCAGCAGGAGACCGCCGTCGTCGAGCCGGGCTTGCGCGCCTTTTTGGCGGCAAGCGTGGTCTCGCGCAGCGCGTAGTTGGAGCGCGCTTCCGGTCCCTTCGAGGAATCGAAATAAAAGCCGAGCCAAGGCTCGTTGACCGTGTCGATGTAGAGCGCGCCGATCTCGTTGCAGAGCTCCATGATGTCGACCGAACCCGTGTCGACCGACAGGTTGACGCAGAAGCCCTGGCCGCCGCCTTCGGTCAGCAGCGGCGTCAGTAGCTCGCGATAATTGTCTTTGGTCAGGCCCTTCTGGATGAAGCGCACGCCGTGCTTCTCGCACAGCGCCTTGCGGCCCTCGTCTTTGGGATCTAGCACTGTGATGCGCGACTTGTCGTAATCGAGATGCCGCTCGAGCAGCGGCAGCGTGCCTTTGCCGATGGAGCCGAAGCCGACCATGACGATGGGGCCGGTGATCTTCGCGTATACGGGCCAATCAGCCATCGGATAGTCCTCCAGTCATCTTCAGTTTAAACATCGCCAAACACGGCGAAAAGAAATGCCGCCGCGTGATTAGCACGCGGCGGCGTCGAGTCTATGCCGTTTTTTATGACGGCTTTTAAACCGCTTACGCGGCGCGGGTGCCGTGCCGCGAGGCGGGACGAGCGCCCACCGCTTGCGCCACCAGCGCGGCCAGATCGGGCACCGGTTGCAGGCGGCCCGCCGGTGCGATCATGCCGCGCGCGCCGTTCAGCGCGCCGGCTTTCAGCTCGCGGCCGAGCAGGCGGTGCCGCTCGAACGGGCCGGGCATCCACAGCGCGCCGCTCTTCTCGGCCGTGAAGCCGAAGCGGCTGTAATAGTCGGCATTGCCGACCAGCAGGATAGCGCCGTAGCCCAGTTTGCGGGCGGCCTGGATAGCGCGGCGCACCAAGGCGCCGCCGAGGCCGAGACTGCGGCGGTCTTCCGCCACCGCGACGGGTCCGAGCAACAGCGCCGGCTGACCATTACCGCAGGCAATGTTCCACAGCCGCGCCGTGCCGATGACCTGACGGCCCTCGGCGGCGATGAAGGACAGGCCTTCGGCCGGAAGACGGTCCTCGCGCAGCCGCTCTGACGACTTGCGGTAACGGCTCTCGCCGAAGGCGGCGTCGAGCAATGCTTCGCGCGCGTCGATATCGGCAAGCCGCTCGTGGCGGATCTGGATCATTGTGCGATTCATGGCCGTACTCCTTCCCCGCTTGAAACACGCGCGCGTGCGCGCGCACTCAAGCGCCGTCAGTTCGAATGATGAGGAAAGGGGGAGGCGGATCACCGCCTCCCTTAACTGTCAGACGGGTGTGACCGTCAGATGTAACCCGATCGCGGAGCGATCAGATATGATAGGTCTTCAACGGCGGGAAGCCGTTGAACGCTACCGCCGAGTAGGTCGACGTATAGGCACCGGTGCCTTCGATCAGCACCCGGTCCCCGATCTCCAGGCTGACCGGGAGCGGGTAGGGCTGCTTTTCGTACAGCACGTCGGCCGAATCACAGGTCGGACCGGCCAACACGCACGGCGCCATCGCGTCGCGGTCACGCTGCGTCTTGATCGGGTACCGGATCGACTCGTCCATCGTCTCGGCGAGGCCGCCGAACTTGCCGATGTCCAGGTAGACCCAGCGCACGTCGTCTTCCTCGCTCTTCTTGGAGACCAGGACGACTTCGCTCTCGATGATGCCGGCGTTGCCGACCATGCCGCGGCCCGGTTCGATGATCGTTTCCGGGATCTGGTTGCCGAAGTGCTTGCGCAGCGCCTTGAAGATCGCCGTGCCGTAGGTCTTCACCGACGGCACGTTCTTCAGGTACTTCGTCGGAAACCCGCCGCCCAGATTGACCATCGCCAGGTTCATGCCGCGCTCGCCGCACTCCTTGAACACGGCCGCGGCCGAAGCCAAGGCACGGTCCCAGGCATGCTGGTTGCGCTGCTGCGAACCGACATGGAACGAGACGCCATGCGGCTCCAGCCCGCTCTTGAGCGCGTGCTCGAGCACGTCCACGGCCATTCCAGGCTCGCAGCCGAACTTCCGCGACAGCGGCCATTCGGCGCCGGCGCAGTCCGACAGGATGCGGCAGAACACCCGGGAGCCGGGGGCGGCGCGAGCCACCTTGTCGACCTCGGGCTTGCAGTCGACCGCGTACAGCCGGATACCGAGCGCGAAGGCGCGCGCGATGTCGCGTTCCTTCTTGATCGTGTTGCCGAAAGAGATGCGGTCGGGCGTCGCGCCTGCGGCCAACGCCATCTCGATCTCCTGGACCGAGGCGGTGTCGAAGCAGGAGCCAAGCTTGGCAAGGAGCGACAGCACCTCCGGCGCCGGGTTGGCCTTCACGGCGTAGAACACGCGCGTGTCGGGCAACGCCTTGGCGAAGGCGGTGTAGTTGTCCTTGACCACGTCAAGATCCACAACGAGGACGGGGCCTTCGTCGAGGCCACGCTCACGGCGGTCACGCAGAAATTCACGGATGCGCTCGGTCATCGAACACACTCCCAGCTCAAGGAACGGCTCTAGCCGTTCGATTTCGAGGTTGAGGGCCCTCAGTACGGTGCGCGATGGATACGCAGCCGTGCCTTGAACTCTTAACCGCAAATGCTGCCTTGGCTTGGAGGGGAAGACCCCGCCGCACTGCTGGCAAAGATGGACAAGCCTCGTCGGTGACCCGTCGCTGGCGGTGGAAGGCCAGCAGAGACCAAAGAAGCCCGCTCCGTCGTTGCTTTAAGTCGCGTCCCCTGCGGAGAGCAGAGTGCGCCGGTTTCGCCTCCGGCTGCCAATCAGAAGACTTGAGGCTACTTACTTTTCCCGTAGGAGAAGCTCGCTTACCTCAGGCGGCTGGCGGGCCTCTTGTCCCGCTACCTACCGATTGACACACGACCACAGGCACGTGCGAAATTGGGCAAAATTGAAATAACACTATTTTCGCGGAGCGCAAGAGAATTTCTTCTCCGCACCGGAAAACTTCCTTAACTTTTTGAGGAGTGGCGCGCGTGCGCCGTTCAAGCGTGCGCGGTGAACGGCTCGATGCGGTGCGCGAAGCGGATGAACTGGGCCATGACGACGATGCCGCACAGCACGAAGATGCCGTCGAGGATGTGCTGACCGGTCGAGCCGAGATCGAACAGAGTGGCGAGCGCCCAGGAGCCGGCGAAGGCCGCGCCGAACACCTCGGCGCCGATCAGGATGGCGGCGCTGACGACGGTGACGACGTTGAGCCAGACGATGCGGCGAGCAACCTTTGAACCGGCTTGAGCCATGGCATTTTCCTCTAAGGTGGCCGCAATCAACCCGAATCCGGCTCATGAATCAAGCCCGTAGGATGTCGCGGCGGCTTTGATCTTGCGCATGGCGCGGGGCCAATGGCTAGGGAAACATGGCATTATGATGGATCATCGCACGCTCACCGTCGTCCGCCAGCTCCTCGCCGGCCTGGTCGCTGTCGGTCTGGCGGCGGGGCTTGTGGCCCGGCTTGCCGGCCTCGGTGCCTGGTCGGCGCCGATCTGGGTGGCGGTGACGCTGCCGGTGCTGGCGGCGCTCGTGGTCGAGATCGTCACCTCGCTGCGGCGGGGCGACATCGGGCTCGATATCGTCGCGGCGCTGTCGATGAGCGCTGCCTTGGCGTTCGGCGAGAGCCTGGCGGCGGCGATCGTGGCTCTGATGTATGCCGGCGGCCAGTTCCTTGAGAGCTTTGCCGAGCGCGCCGCGCGCCGCGAGATGACCGCGCTGCTGTCGCGGGTGCCGCGCGTGGCGCTGCGCCATCGGGACGGCCAGTTGGACGAGGTGGGACTCGACCTGATTGTGCCGGGCGACCGGTTGCTGATTCGCCAGGGCGACGTGGTGCCGGTGGATGGCGCGGTGGCGGCGGGCGTGGCGGTGCTCGACCAATCGGCGCTCACCGGCGAGTCGCTGCCGGTGACGCTCGCCGCCGGCCAGCCGGTGCTCAGCGGGTCGACGAACGTTGGCGATGCTTTCGACCTGACGACCGCGCGGCCGGCGGCGGAGAGCACCT
>JAQSCR010000004.1 GCA_029945495.1 Pseudolabrys sp.
CGCGAAAGCGACATAGCTCGAGGTCTTCGAGCCGGTCACCAGGCCCGGGATCAGACCGATGATGGCGATGATGAAGACCGGGATCGCCGAGAGCCAGTGGCCCATGACGCCGCCGACCGCCAGGCCGAGCAGCAGATTGATGATATGGATCGAGCCGACGAAGGCGAATTTGACGAAGGTTTCGTAGGTGTTTTCGTGCGCCGGATAGTCGTTGCCGGGAGCGGTGGCGTATTCGACGGTGCCGTGGTCGGCCATGGGGAATCTCTCCGAAATGTCTCTAAAAGCCTGGCGGTCGAGGGGTTAGCGCAATCGGGGCCGAAGGGCAACGCCCGCGGACGCCGAGCGGCTGTGGATGAAATGACGCGCCCGGCGGCAGGCCTATAGGCCGGCGTCGGCCAGCGCCCTGGCCTGGCGCGCCGCCACCTGGCCGACGTCGAAATTCTCGATCGCCTCGTTGAACAATCGATAGAAATTCAACTCGGCCGCCAGATGCAGGAACACCGCGCCCAGGCCGACGGCGGCGCGGTCCATGAACACGAATTCGCGCGGCACCTGCACCGGGCCGAGCTTTTTCAGCGCCTGATGCACCTGGAAGGCCTGCTTGCGGCCGTAGTCCGACGGCTTGACCCCGTCGGCGATGGTGCGGACGCGGTCGTCGAGCAGCGGACCATAGATGAAGCGCGCCCAGATATTGAGCGCGTCGATCAGCGGCTTGCTCAACCGCTTGAAGCCCCAGGTCTCGTAGGCATGGACGACGCGGGCGTCGTCGCCGTCGAGCAGGCCGCGATACAGGTCGACCACGCCGCCGACGAAGCGCGGCGGGAAGATGCGGATACAGCCATAGTCGAGCAGATTGATGCCGGCGGGCTTGCCCTTGGGATCGTCGAACACCGTGTAGTTGCCGAGATGCGGGTCGCCGTGGATGACGCCGAAGCGGCTGAACGGAAACCACCAGGCGGTGAACATCGCGGTGCCGAGTTTATTGCGGACCGCGAGGCTGTCGTCCTTGTGGGCGAGCAGCTTGGAGCCTTCCATCCATTCCATGGTCAGCAGCCGGCCGCTCGACAATTCCGGCCAGACCTTCGGCACGCGGATGACCGGCTCGTCCTTGAGCATAGCGCGGTAGAGCGCGACGTGTTTGGCTTCGCGGGCGTAGTCGAGTTCCTCGCGCAGCCGCTCGCCGATCTCGACCGCCATCTCGTCGGTGTCGATCGCCGGATCGAAGCGCTTGCGCAGCGCAAACAGCATTTGCAGTTGATTGAGGTCGGCTTCGACCGCCGACTGCATGTCGGGATATTGCAGCTTGCACGCCAACGCCGAACCGTCGAGCGTCACCGCCCGATGCACCTGGCCGAGCGAGGCCGCCGCGGCCGGGTCATGAGCGAAGGTCATGAATTGGGAGTGCCAGTCGGCGCCGAGCTCGGCGCTCATGCGGCGCTTGACGAAGGCCCAGCCCATCGGCGGCGCCTGACTCTGCAGCTTCATCAATTCGGAGGCGTATTCTGGCGGCACCGCGTCGGGAATGGTGGCGAGCAGTTGCGCCACCTTCATGATCGGACCCTTCAAGCCGCCGAGCGCCGCGGCCAGCGCCAGGGCATTGCCGGCACGGTCGGGCTTGACGCCGAGGAAGCGCTGGCTGGCGACGCGCGCGGCGACGCCGCCGACCTTGGTGCCGACTTTGGCATAGCGCCGCGCGCGGGCGGCAAAGCGGTTTTTCTCGGAGTCGGTGGGAGCCGCCATTGTCAGCCCGCTTTGTCCAACGCCTCCAGCTCCGAAATCAGCGCCGCGATCACCGACAACCCGCCGTCCCAGAATTTCGGGTCGGTGGCATCGAGGCCGAAGGGCTTGAGCAGTTCGGAGTGATGCTTGGTGCCGCCGGCGGCGAGCATCGCCAGATAGCGCTCGGCGAAGCCTTCGTTCGACTTCTCGTAAACCGCATACAGCGAGTTCACCAGGCAATCGCCGAAGGCATAGGCGTAGACATAGAACGGCGAATGGATGAAGTGCGGGATGTAGGTCCAGAAGGTCTCATAGCCTTCCTTCAGTTCGATCGCGGGACCTAAGCTTTCGCTCTGCACCGACATCCACAATTCGCAAAGCTTATCGGCGGTCAGTTCGCCGTTGCGGCGCTCCAGATGCACCTTGCGCTCGAAGCTATAGAACGCGATCTGGCGCACCACCGTATTGATCATGTCCTCGACCTTGGCGGCGAGCATGGCCTTGCGCTGCTTGGTGTCGGTGGTGCCGGCGAGTAGCTTCTTGAAGGTCAGCATCTCGCCGAACACGGATGCGGTCTCGGCCAGCGTCAATGGCGTCGGAGCCATCAGCGGGCCGTTCGGCGCGGCGAGCACCTGATGCACGCCGTGGCCGAGCTCGTGCGCCAACGTCATCACGTCGCGCGGCTTGCCCTGATAATTGAGCATCACGTAAGGATGCGCCGACGGCACGGTCGGATGGGCGAAGGCGCCCGGCTGCTTGCCGGGCCGCACCGGCGCGTCGATCCAATTTTTGGTGAAGAAGCCGTCGGCGACTTCCGCCATCTTCGGCGAGAACTTGCCGTAGGCGTCGAGCACGGTCGCGCGCGCGGTGTCCCACGCAATGGTGCGCTGCTCGACCTTGGGCAACGGCGCGTTGCGGTCCCAGTACGGCAGGCTCTTCTTGCCGAACCATTTCGCCTTCAGGGCGTAATAACGGTGCGATAATTTCGGATATGCGGCGCGCACGGCCGACACCAAAGCCTCGACCACTTCCGGCTCGACGCGATTGGAAAGGTGACGCGCATCGGCGACATCCTTGAAGCCGCGCCAGCGGTCGGAGATTTCCTTGTCCTTGGCCAGGGTGTTGGTGATCAGCGTGAACGGTCTTAAGTTTTCCTTGAAGGTCTTGCCTAGCGCTTGAGCTGCTTCCTTGCGCTTCTTGCCGTCGGCGTCCTGCATCAGGCTGAGCGCCGGCTCGATCGACAGATCCTTGCCGCCGATCCTGAAACGCAGCGCGGCGATGGTGTCGTCATATTGCCGGTTCCAGGCGGAATAGCCGGTCAGCGACTTCTCGTGAAACAGCTGCTCGATGCGATCCTCGAGCTGATACGGCTTCTCCTTGCGCACATCTTCGATCCACGGCCGGTAATAGCCGAGCGGGCCGGTATTCATCGCCGCCTCGAGAGCCTTGTCGTCGATGCGGTTCAATTCGAGATCGAAGAACAGGAGATGCGAATAGGCCGCGGTGATGCGCTCGCTCATGTCGCCGTAGAATTTGGTGATCGCCGCGTCGACCGAATTGCCGGCATGCAGCAGGCCGGAATAGGAGCCGATGCGGCCAAGCAGATCGCCGATCGCCTCGTAGCGCTTGACCGCCTCCAGCAGGCCGGGCGCGCCCGGCGCCGCCGCCAGTTCGGCCAGCCGGCCCTTGAAGTCCTTCTCGAAAGCGGCGCAATCGGCGTCGGCCTTTTCCAGGTCGCGCTTCAGCTCCGGGCTGTCGATGCCCGGATAGAGGTCGTTCAGGTTCCAGACCGGCAGAGTGCCGAGTTTGGCCGCCTTCGGGGCGGGCTTGGACGATTTCGCGGGCTTCTTGTTGCGGGCAGCGGCTTTGATCGCAGTTTTGGCCATGGGGATGATTATTTCGCTTTGCGGGAAAAACGGGCGGCGGCGGACAATATCGCTTAACGAACTCTAACCGTCATGTAGGCGTAGAGAGATGGCGATGCGATGGCGGGGGTCGACTTTTCAACATTCCGGGCCCATCCGGGGCCGAATCGGACCGACCGCCCCGGCGCCATTTAAGGCCCCATTAAGCCGGATCACCGAGACTGCACCAAATCGGCACAGGTCTAGGCCGCGCGTTTTGTGCGGGCGTCGATGCTGGGAGTGGTCATGTCGGAAGTCGTGTTGATCGTCGATGACGATCCGGTCCAGCGCCGCCTGGTTGAGGCCATGGTGCAGCGTTTCGGCTTCCGGGCGCTGACCGCCGATGGCGGCGATGCCGCCCTCAGCTTCCTCATTGGCGATCAGGCCGTCCGCGTCGATTGCGTCGTGCTCGACCTGGTGATGCCCGACCTCGACGGCCTCGGCGTGCTGGCGCGGATGCGCCAGGCCGGGCTCGACACCCCGGTAATCGTGCAGACCGCCCATGGCGGCATCGACAATGTCGTCTCCGCGATGCGGGCCGGCGCCGCCGACTTCGTGGTCAAGCCGGCCGGTCCGGAACGGCTGGAAGTTTCATTACGCAACGCACTCGCCACCAAGGCGCTGGCCGGCGAGCTACAGCGGGTCAAGCGCAGCCGCGACGGCACGCTTTCCCTGTCCGACGTCATCACCCGTTCGCCGGCGATGCGGCCGGTGCTGAACGCGGCCGAGAAGTCGGCCGCCTCCAATATTCCCGTGCTGATCGAGGGCGAGAGCGGCGTCGGCAAGGAATTGATGGCGCGCGCCATCCACGGCTCGGGCGAACGCCGCGCCAAGCCATTCGTCGCGGTCAATTGCGGCGCCATGCCGGAGAACCTGGTCGAGTCGATTTTGTTCGGCCACGAGAAAGGCGCCTTCACCGGCGCCACCGAAAAGCACACCGGCAAGTTCATCGAAGCCGATGGCGGCACTTTGTTCCTCGACGAGGTCGGCGAACTGCCGCCGGCTGCGCAGGTCAAGCTGCTGCGCGCGTTGCAAGAGGGCGAAGTCGAGCCGGTCGGTTCGCGCAAGACCGTCAAGGTCGATGTGCGCATTATCTCGGCCACCAACCGCGACCTGATCGCCGACGTGAAGGCCGGCCGCTTCCGCGAAGACCTGTTCTACCGGCTGCACGTGTTTCCGGTTTCGATTCCGCCACTGCGCAAGCGGCCCGAAGACATCCCCGAACTGGTGCGCCATTTCCTCGCCCGCATCGCCGCCGAACAGGGCAAGCGCCTGCGCGCGCTCGATGCATCGACCATGGCGCGGCTTGCGGCCTTCCACTGGCCCGGCAATGTGCGCCAGCTCGAGAACGCGATCTTCCGCGCCGTCGTGCTCGCCGACGGCGACACGATCGGCCTCGACGAATTTCCCATCGTCTCGGCGCAGGCCGCCACCGGCAACGAACCGCAACAGATGCTCGAGGCCTCGCCCGATATGGCGCCCGACATGCCGACCGACGCACCGGCCAGCATCAGTGACCGCATGGCGCGGTTGCGGCCCGGAGTGACCATGGTGGCGCCGTCGCTGCCGTTAACCGATTCTCACAATGACGTGAGACCGCTCGAGGATATTGAGCGCGACGCCATCCGTTTCGCGATTACGCACTATCGCGGACAGATGTCGGAGGTGGCGCGCAAACTGAAAATCGGCCGCTCGACGCTCTATCGCAAGCTGGAAGGCTTGGGATTGCAGGAAAAAGACTTGGGTTTGCAGGACGAAGCCGCCGACGTCGCGGTTAACGAGACCGCCGCGGCGGATTAATAATTAAAATTTTAACGATCGCCTGCCGCGTTAGCTTTGATACGAGGTAAACGCATCACGGCCCGCGAAACACTTTGAATCGCCCACAGCTTCCGCCGCATAATGGCGGTGCAGACTTAATTCTCGGCGCGTGGGGGGCGTGCCGGTTAAAGGACTGCACGGCATTTGAAGCACTCGATCAACCGAGTGCCTGTGGAGTTTAAGTGACATGCGTAACGTGAGGCTCGACCAACTTCTCGCCGGCACCATGCTGGCGATGATCGTCGCAACGCCGCAGGTCTCGCTCGCCGCGCCCGAAGGCATTCGCCAGATTGCGCCGCCGCCGCCGTCGCTGAACGGCCAGATCATCCATCGCCGCGAAGCCGCGCCGGTGCCGCCGGCGCCGATCCAGCAGCGCATCATCAACGTGCCAGAACCAGTTGCACAGGAACCGGCGAAGCGCGAGCCCGTCGTGCAGGCGCCGCCCGCGCTGGAGCCGGCGACCTCGGCCAAGGCCGACGCCAACGATGGCGACCTCTCCGCGCTCGACAGACCGCTCGCCGCTAACGACCGCCAGATCGCC
>JAQSCR010000005.1 GCA_029945495.1 Pseudolabrys sp.
CCAGCGCGGGCGCGATCATGCGGCAGGGGCCGCACCATGCCGCCCAGAAATCGACAACGACCGGCTCGGCCGATTTGAGAACATCTGCGTCAAAGCCTGCATCTGTGGTTTTGCCGACGGCCATGGGAAGACCCTTTGCTATTTCATGCGGCGGGGCGAGGAATCGCCCCGCGAATTGCGAGGCTGCGAACCTATGAACGGTACCCTCTAGCGTCAAGGCGCTATCGCGCGGACGTGACCGGCGTTAGCGCCCTATCCAGCGCCTCGGCGGAAATCTCCATGAGATCAGGCACTTCGGTCCAGAGCAGCGCGGCGCGGATGGGCCGGTCCGGATACAGTTTCGCCAGGACGGCGCGGTAAAGCGCGAGCTGGCGGACATAAGATGGCGGCACCTCGTCCAGGCTGCGCGGTGGCGGCCGGTTGGTCTTGAAATCGCCGATCAGCACAAAATCGCGGGTCACCGCCAGGCGGTCGACCTGGCCGGATACCAGCAAGGTCTGGCCGGCGCTCTTGAGCCGGCCGACGATCGGCACTTCGGCGCGGCTGCCGGGGGCGAACAGTTCGCCGAAGCGCGGGTCGTCGAGGACGGCGATAACCTGATCGGCGAGCTTCGCTCGATCCTCAGGCGGCAGCTTGGCGCCGGCGCGCGCCAGATAATCCTGCGCCGCCTTGCGCCGCTCGTCGCTGGCGATGCCGGGCAGCGACTGCATCAGCCGGTGCACCAGCGAACCGCGCAGCAGCGCAGATCCGGCGCCGGCGGCCGCCAGCGGGCGGACATCGTCGTCGAGCGCGCCGGACGGCGTCACCGTGCGCGTGGCCTGCTGCTCGCGCGGCGCACCTTGCGTGAGCCAAGGCGGCAGGGCGACGGCCTTCGCGGCTTGCTTGTCGTCGGTTGTTGCGGTCTGCGCCGGCGGCGTCTCGCCCTTGCGATAGCGCAGCACTTCGCCGTCGCCATCGTCGGCCGGTTCGGCGACGCAATCGCCGCTCAGTGCATCGCTGACCAGCTGATACCAGCAGCCGTCCGGAATCTTGTTGGCGCCTTTGGCGCCGCAGACGATCAGCCGTTCGGCGGCGCGCGTCATCGCCACGTACAAGAGGCGGCGATATTCGTCGCGCGCCTCCTGTTGCGCGGTCAGCCGCGCGACGGTCATCGGGCCGATGTCTTCCTTCTGGCCGCGCGCCCAGGCAATGGCGCCGCCGCCCAGCGGCAGTAGCCGGGGGTCCTGCTTGCCGGTCGGCTTGCCGACGGTGTCGGCCAAGATCACGGTGTTGGCCTCGAGACCCTTGGCGCCGTGCACGGTCATCACCCGCACTTCGTCGCGCGCCAGCTCCATGTCGCGGCGTACTTCGCTTTGCGCCGCGCGCAGCCAGGCGACGAAGCCTTGCAGCGACGGCGTCTGCTGGCTTTCATAGGTGAGGGAGAGATTAAGAAACTCGTCGAGCGCGTCGTTGGCTTCCGGGCCGAGCCGGGCGAGGAAGTTGGCGCGGCCGCGCCGCGCCCCCAGCATATGCGCGAAAAACGCAAACGGCGTCAGCCGGCGCGCGGCGTCCCCGAGTTCATCGAGCGCACCCGATGTCGCGGCGAAGGCGGCATCGTCGTTCACTTTGGCGCGCAGCGAGGCGCGCAACGAGCCTTGGCGCTCCCACGCCAAGGTGAACAACTGGTCTTCGTTGACGCCGAGCAGCGGCGACTTCAGCACCCCGGCCAGCGCCAGATCGTCGTTCGGCAGCAGCAGCGCGTCGGCTAGTGCCATCAAATCCATCACCGCGATATGCTCGGTCAGCACCAGCCGGTCGGCGCCGGCGACCGGCACGCCTTCGCTCTTGAGCGCGCGGATGATCGCCTCGAACAAAGGCCCGCGCTGGCGCACCAGCACCAGCACGTCGCCGGCCTTCAGCCCGCGCGCCATCCAGAACTTGACCTGTTTGGCGATTCTGCGCGCCAGCCGCACGCGCGGACTTTCCTCGCTCTCGGTGTCGAACGGCGCGTCCCAGCCTTCCATCTCGCGGCGTTCGGCCGGCTCGGCCAACGGCCAGACTTCAACCAGGCCGGGCGCGGCGCCGGGCAGCGACTTATGTTCGGGAATGCCGATATCGTCGGCGGTAATGCTGGCGTAGATTTCCTTTTCCCGGAAAACCCGATCGACAGAACCGAGCACGCTCTCGCCGGAGCGGAACGAGCTATGAAACTTGAGCTGCTTCCAGCCCAGTTCCGGTGTGTTGAACTGGCGCGCGAACAGCCGGCGCATCGTATCGAATTCTTTCGGCTGCGCGCCCTGGAACGAGAAGATCGACTGCTTTTCGTCGCCGACCGCGAATACGGTACGTTTGACGTTGGGCCGCGCGCCGCCAGGCATGAATTCGGAAACGATGGTGCGGATGATCTCCCACTGCTTCGGGCTGGTGTCCTGCGCCTCGTCGACCAGCACGTGGTCGATGCCGAGATCGAGCTTGTAGAGAACCCAGGCCGCCGACGCGCGCGAAAACAGCGCGATGGTCTTGTCGATCAGGTCGTCATAGTCGAGCAAAGCGCGGCGCTCTTTCTCGTCGCGGTAGCGCTTGATGACATCGGCGGCGATGGTGACCAGCGCGCGGGTGCGGTCGCGCGCCGCCACCGCCCGCTCGCGCGCCAGCAGCGCGCAGACGCGATCCTGCTCGCGCTTGAGCCGCTCGAACCAGTCCGAATGATCCTCGACGATGGCCTTGGTGACGATGTTCTTGCGCGGCGACAATTCGGCGGTGCAGAAAATCCGCAGATAACTGTCGATGCGGTCGCGGCCGAAACTCGTCTGCGCCGCCAGCAAGGCGTCGATGTGATTCTTGTCGGTCTTGGAACCTGCCTCCAGCACCTCGATCAGCGCCGGCCATTCGGCTTCGGGGATCAGCGACTGCGCGAAGAATTCGTGCTCCAGCGATTCAGCGGTGTCCTTCGGATCGAGACCGAAGCCTTGCGACAGCGCATCGATCGCCGCGTCGACGCTGCCGGCGCGCTCGATCCATTGCGCGATGGCGTCGCGCTTCCTGATGGCGTCGCCGATCACGTCCTTGAAGGTCTGGTCGGCGGCGACGACGATGGCGGTTTCGAGTGCCTTGCCGAGCGGACTTTGCGGCGCGGCGGACGCCTCCAGCAACACGTCGAGCGTCAAGCGGTCCAGGAGCTCGGTGGTTTGCGCCTCGTCGAGCACGGTGAAGCGCGCCGCGACATTGGCCTCGAATGGAAACTGGTGCAGCAGCCGGGTGCAGAAGGCGTGGATGGTCTGCACCTTCACGCCGCCCGGCGTTTCCAGCGCCGAGGCGAACAGCCGCCGGGCGCGGGCGCGCTGCGCCGGGCCAGCGGGCTTGCCGGTTGACGCTTTGATCTTCTCGTCGAGCGCGGCGTCGGGCAGCGTGCTCCATTCGGCCAAAGTGCCGAACACGCGGTTGGCCATATTGGCGCTGGCCGCCTTGGTAAAGGTGATGCAGAGAATTTTCGCCGGATCGACGCCGCGCAGCAGCAGATTGATGACGCGCTGCGCCAGCACATGCGTCTTGCCGGAGCCGGCATTGGCGGAGACGAAGGCCGACACGTCCGGATCGGCGGCCGCGACCTGAACGTCGCTCACGTCCTTGGGGATGATGCGGGGCGTGCTCATTCGCCGCCCTCGTCGCCGCCGCCACCGAGCGACCATTCCTTGACGCGCGCGAGGTGGTCGTAATCGCCGTAATGGTTGCTCCACATCGGATGCACCAGCGACAGATACGGCGTCGCGGCGTTTTCGAATGTGGTCGCCAGTTCCTTCAGCCGCGCCAGCGCGTGATCGGCCTGGATGTCGGGGGTGCCTTCCTTGAAATTGATTTCTTTCGGCTCGCCGGCCGGGTCGCCGCCTTTCAGCGTCACATACGTGATTTCGGAAATGGAGCCGGGCCGCAAACCCTTGAAGCCGCCTTCGCGCAGGATCGCGCCTTCCAGAGTCAATTGCGGGGCGAGCCCGGTGCGTACCTGCTTCTCGGTGCGGGCGGCGCCGGTCTTGTAGTCGATGATGGCGTAGCTGCCGTCCTTGCGCCATTCGATGCGGTCGGCGATCGCCGACAACGTGAACTCGCGCTGGCCGACCGGGAATTTCACCTCGCCTTTGATCTCGCCGTGCAGTGTGGCGATGCCGTCGCGGCGCGCGCGGTCCCAGCCGACGAACCATTGCGCGATGCGCTGGAAGCGCGGCCACCAGAACGCCGTCGCCTCGGGAAAATCGCCGAGCGGTGCGAAGCGCTTCTCGCCGAGTGCCAGTAATTGCCGCTGCGGATCGGCCGGCAGGCCGCCGGCGAACTGTACGGTGAAATCGCCGATGGCGCCGTGAATGACGGTGCCGCGGTCGCGCGCGCCCGGCGGCGTATCGACGGCGTCGAGCGGATAGAGCCGCAGGATATATTTGGCATAGACGGTGTAGGGATCGCGCAGCCAGTCCTCGATCGCCGTCACCGACAGCCGCGACGGCCGCGCCGCGACCGGCGGCGTCGGGCTCGGCCGCTCGGCCGCCTTGACCGTGGCGGGTTGATCGAGCGCCCGCGTCAACTCAAGCACGCGGTTGCCGCGGGCCAGAACTGTGCCCCAGCGTTCCTTGCCGGCGAGCGCGGCGATGCGCTGCACGAAGCGCGAGGTCACCGTCGGTGCGCCGGCCAGTTTCGCGGCGCGCGTCAGCACGATTTCGGGCGCGCCCAGGGATTGCGCGAAGTCGTGCGCGGAAAGGCCGATGCGGCGTTCCGGCGGATCGAGGCCAAGATCGCGGCGCATCGGCCGCGACAGCCACGGATCGCTGCGCGTTTCCGGTGGCCATGTCGCTTCGTTCAAGCCGCCGAGCACCAGCAGATCGGCGCTCTGCAAACGCGCTTCGAGCGGGCCGTAAATATGAACGCGCACGTCGCGGGTTTCCGGGCGGCGCACCACGCGGTCGCCGATCGCCGCGTGGAACAACTCGACGTAATCGCCGCGCGACGCTGACAAACTCTGCGCCGACGGGCTCTCGATGATCTTGTCGAGCGCGTCGGCCAGCACCGTACCGTCATTGCCGGCGAAGGCGTCGACGGCGCCATCGGCATCGCGGCCGAGATTGGCAACGACGTCGCGATGACATTCGGCGAGTGTCGCCAGCTTGTGATCGCCGGCTTTCAAGCTTTCGAGCGGCGCCAAAGCACCCTTCAGTTGTTCGATCAGCGATGCGGCGGCGTCGAGTTCGCCCCGTTCGATCAGCCAGCGCGGATCGCTGCGATGCATGTTGTCGCGGTTGGCGCGGAAGGTCGCGAGCGCATGGCCAAGGCCTTCGCTGCCGGGCTTCGGCCGCGGGCCGCGCAGAACGCTGCGCTCAAGCGCGGCGATCGCGCCGTTATGCGCGCCGGCGGCGGCGCCGAGGCGGAGCAAAGGATGCTTGAGCAGCGCCAGCAAGGTCACCGGCTTGAGGTCGCCCAGCGACGCTTCCGCAGCAAGACGCGCGAAGCGTCCGGCCTGCGTGTCGGGCAAGGGGTCGCCGCCGGAATCGTCCACCGCGACATCCCAGCGTTCCAGCGCCGCAACGACACGGCGCGCCAAAGCGCGGTCGGGCGTCACCAAAGCGACGGTCTTGCCCGGTGTGTCGAGCGCCTCGCGCAAGGTGATGGCGATGGCCAGCGCTTCTTCCTCCGGGTTGGCGGCCTCGATCATGCCGACGCTGGCGAGCGCGCGGTCGGTCGCTGGACCGAAAGCTTGATCGTCGCGCTGCGCCTGCCAGCGGTCGGTGGTGGCGGCTGGCCGCAAGGCCTCGGACACAAGCTTTTCGCGGCCATGCGCCGACGGCGCGGCGAGGTTGACGACCTCGTCGCGAGCGATGCCGATGGTGGTCAGCAGCGCCTGCATGGAAAACTGCGCATGGCCGGACGCCGGCGCGCCGTCATGCGTCTTGTCGTCGCCATTGCCGGCGATT
>JAQSCR010000006.1:0-5292 GCA_029945495.1 Pseudolabrys sp.
CTCAAGGCGCTGCTGGTGCGCGTGGCCGCTTTCACGCTCTATTATATAGCGCGTCTGCCGACACACGACCCGACCAGCGGATTTCGACTGTTCTCGCGCCGCGTCATCGACAGCATCGCGGTCGAATCCGACAGCGGTTTCTGCTACAGCATCGAACTGCTGGTGAAATGCCACCGGCTGGGGTGGCCGGTCGCGGAAGTGCCGGCGCAATGGTTCGAACGAACCAAGGGCGCCAGCCGGTTTCGCGTCATCAGCTGGTTGCCGGCCTATCTGCGATGGTATGGCTACGCTTTGGCGACGACATTTCTACGGCTGCCGGCCAATAGCGTGAAGCTGCGCTCGTCCTGGAATTCTGCGCCATGAAGCGGTCGAGAAAACTGACGCCCCGCCAGTACCTGATCGTGGCGCACGATATCGTCGCCACGGCGGCGGCGACGATTTTCACTTTCGTCATCCGCTTCGACGAACTGCGGTTGGCGGTGAAGCTGCCGCCTTTGCTGATGTTCCTGCCGATCTTCCTGGTGTTTGCCGCCGGCGTCTATTTCACGCTCAAGCTGCACCAGAGCAAGTGGCGGTTCACCTCGGTCCCCGATCTCTATAATATTTTCCGTGCCTCGACCGTGCTGGCCATTTCGCTGCTGGCGCTCGACTACATCTTGTTATCGCCGAACACTTACGGCGAGTTCTTCTTCGGCAAGATCACCATTCTGCTGTACTGGGTGCTGCAGATGTTCTTTCTCAGCGGCGGCCGTATTGCCTACCGCTATTTCCATTACGCGCGCACGCTGCAGCGCGTGCGCATCGCCGACGCGACGCCGACCTTGATCATCGGCCGGACCGCAGACGCGGAAGTTCTGCTGCGCAGCATCGAAAGCGGCGCGGTCAAGAAGATCTGGCCGGTCGGCATCCTGTCGCCGTCGGCGGCCGATCGCGGCCAGAGCATTCGCTCGATCCCGGTGCTCGGCGATCTCGACGACCTCGAAGGCGTCGTCGCCGATCTCGCCCGGCGCGGCACCCATGTAACGCGGCTGGTGATGTCGCCGTCGGCGTTTTCACCGGATGCGCAGCCCGAGGCTATTCTCATCCGGGCGCGCCGGCTGGGGCTGGCGATGAGCCAGCTGCCCTCGCTCGATGGCGGCGGCATGTCGGTGCAGCTGACACCGGTATCGGTCGAGGACCTGCTGCTGCGGCCGAGCGTGAAGATCGATTATCAACGCCTCGAGGAATTCGTGAACGGCAAGTCGATCGTCGTCACCGGCGGCGGCGGCTCGATCGGCTCGGAAATCTGCGAGCGCATCGCAGCCTTCGGCGCCGCGCGCCTGCTGGTGATCGAGAATTCCGAACCGGCGCTGTTCGCAGTCGTCGAACGGCTTGTTGCCGAGCAGCCCAAGGCCGATATTTCCGGACGCATCGCCGATATCCGCGACCGCGCGCGCATCATGCGGCTGATCGCCGATTTCAAGCCCGACATTGTCTTTCACGCCGCCGCGCTCAAGCATGTGCCGATCCTGGAGCGGGACTGGGACGAGGGCATCAAGACCAACGTGCTCGGCTCGATCAATGTTGCCGACGCCGCCGCCGCCGCCGGCGCCGGCGCCATGGTGATGATCTCGACCGACAAGGCAATCGAGCCGGTCTCGATGCTGGGGGCCACCAAGCGGCTGGCCGAGATGTATTGCGAGGCGCTCGATGCGGCTGGCAATGGGAACGGTCGGCGCGGCATGCGTCTGATCTCGGTGCGGTTCGGCAATGTGCTGGCGTCGAACGGCTCGGTGGTGCCGAAGTTCAAGGCGCAGATCGAAGCCGGCGGGCCGGTGACGGTGACGCATCCGGACATGGTGCGCTACTTCATGACCATCCGCGAAGCTTGCGATCTGGTGATCACGGCGGCCAGCCATGCGCTCGGCTTGCAGGGCGGTAAGGTGTCTGTCTATGTGCTCAATATGGGCCAGCCGGTGAAGATCGTCGATCTGGCCGAACGCATCATCCGCCTCAGCGGACTGGAGCCGGGCCGCGACATCAAGATCGAATTCACCGGCATTCGCCCGGGCGAGCGGCTGCATGAGATTCTGTTTTCGCACGAAGAGGAAATGGCCGAGATCGGCATTCCGGGCATTGTCGCCGCTAAGCCTGTTCAGGCGTCGCTTGAGGCGGTTCGCGGCTGGGTGGCGTTGCTGGAGCAGGGGCTGGCGGGCCACGAGCATGATGTGATCTATAAAGTGCTGCGCGACGCGGTGCCGGAATTTCGCGGCGAAGCGGTGCGCGCGTGAAAGGGCAGCAAGTGGACCTGGCCGGATTTTTCAAGGCGGAATTTGCCGAACATCACGCCGTTGCGCGCGCCACCGAAGCGGCGTTGCAGCCGGCATTCGCAGGGTTGCTTGCGGCCTGCGTGACCTGCATTCGCGGCGGCGGCAAGATCATGCTGTTCGGCAATGGCGGCAGTGCCGGCGACGCCCAGCATCTCGCGACCGAATTGACCGTGCGCTACAAACGCGAGCGCGCGCCGATCGCCGCGATCGCGCTCTCGACCGACACCTCGACGCTCACCGCCGCCGGCAACGATTTCGGCTTCGAGCAGGTCTTCGCTCGCCAGATAGCGGCGCTTGGACGGTCGGGCGATCTGGTCATTGCGATTTCGACCTCCGGCAAAAGCCCGAACATTATCGCGGCGCTCAAGCAGGCCAAGGCGATGGGACTAGTCACCGCCGCGCTCGGCGGCAAAGGCGGCGGCGACATGGCCGGCCTCGCCGATCACCTGCTGGTGGTGCCGTCCGACACCACGGCACGCATCCAGGAAATGCACATCACGCTCGGCCAGATGCTGTGCGGCGCGCTTGAAATCGAGTTGGGATTGGTGCCGCCCGGCTAAAGCCACCGTATTTGGCGCGTTTTGAGCCCGCAGCCTTGCGGGCTTTCTTTTTAGACTTTCAAGGTGTGAAATCCACGTGGCGCATGCTGAAAGGTCCTTGACTCTGGTGCGCCATACGTTTTCCCTTGGGGCAGGGAGAAAACAAACAATGGACGCAACGATCCTGCCAGGGCCCGGCATAAAGGCCCGTCCGCCACGCGCGCGCACCGACGGTGAGCGCCACAGCATTCAATCGGTCGACCGCGCGCTGTTCCTTCTGGAAACCATCGCCGAAGCCGGCGGCGAGGCGACGCTGACCGACCTGTCGGTCCGCACCGGGCTGAACATTTCGACTTGCCACCATTTGCTGGCGACTTTGATCCAGCGCGGCTTTGCAGCGAAAGTGCCCGGCCGGCGCCTCTATGCGCTGGGCGCGCGCATTCTCTATCTCGGTCATGCCTGCCTGCAGGTCGACCTGCCGCGCCGGGCGCAGCCTTTCCTGGAGGCGATCAACGCCGCCACCGGCGAAACTGTCCACCTCGCCGCCCTGCAGGGCGATCAGGTCGTCACCGTGGCGCGGCGCGAAGCCCGCCATGCCGTCCGCGTCGATTCCGGCCCGATCGGCAAGGTCGATGCGCCGCACGCCACCTCGCTCGGCAAGGCCATCCTGGCCTGGCTGCCGGAAGACGAGATGAAGCGCATGGTCGCGCACGGCATGAAGCGCTTCACCGAAAACACGATCACCGAGTTTCCGGCGTTGATCGAGGATCTGCGGCATGTGCGCCGCAATGGCTATTCGATGGACCGCGAGGAAATCCTGCCCGGCGTCATCTGCATCGGCGCCGCCATCCGCGATCAGGCCGGCACGGTGATCGGCGCGATCAGCGCGTCGACGCCGACCATGCGCGCGACCGAGGAGCATCTCGGGCTCATGCGCAGCGAGATCGTCGCCGCCGCGCGCGCGATGTCGGCTCTGTTCGGCGAACAGAGCACGCAGCCAGCCGCCGAACTGCCGCAAGCCGCGGCAGGTTGACCGGCGTCTCGAACCAACAAGCCTAAAAGCTATTCTTCCGGAGGAATTATGTACGCACCCGCTGGCGTAAAGACGAATCATAACGAATTTCCGATTCCGGATAGGATGCGCGCCTGGGTGCTCGGCGATCCCGGTCAGCTCGGCATGACGCAAAAGCCGACGCCGGTTCCGAAGAAGGCTGAAGTGCTGGTGCGCATCGACGCGGTGGCGATCTGCGCCACCGATCTCGAGATCATCTATCACGGCCCGCCGGCCTCGATTCAGGGCGGCTTGCCGTTCAACAAGGGCTTCACCCCCGGCCACGAATATATGGGCACGGTGGTGGCGCTCGGCGCCGGCGTCGACGAATACAGACTGGGCCAGCGCGTCGCGGTCGAAATTCACGCCGGCTGCGGCCAGTGCAAGCGCTGCCGCGAAGGCATGTACACGTCGTGCCACAACTACGGGCTCAATTACGGCGACGTCGACAAGAACCACCGCGCCAACGGCTTCACCACCGACGGCGGCTTCTGCGAGTACCAGGTCAACCACATCAATACTTTGGTCGCGATCCCGGATGAGATGTCGGACGAAGAGGGCACGCTGGTCGTCACCGCCGGCACGGCGATGTACGCGCTGACCGAGCTCGGCGGACTTGTGGCGGGCGAAAGCGTCGTCGTCACCGGCCCGGGCCCGATCGGACTGATGGCTGTCGCGGTGGCCAAAGCGCTCGGCGCGCAGCCGGTGATCCTCACCGGCACGCGCGACAACAGGCTGGAGATCGGCCGCCGGTTGGGCGCCGATGCCGTCATCAATGTCCGCAAGACGCCGGATGTCGTCGCCGAAGTGAAAAAGCTCAACGGCGGCAAGGGCGTCGACTATGTGGTCGAATGCTCCGCCGCCACCACGGCGGTCAACGACGCCGTGCGCATGGTCAATCGCGGCGGCCGCGTCTGCCTCGCCGCCTTCGCGCATGAGGAAGTGCCGGTCGATGTCGCGCATATCGTGCGCAACAACATCTATATGTACGGCATCCGCGGCGAGGGAAAGAGCGCGACGCATCGCGCCGAGGCGTTCATGAAGCAGAAGCGCTTCGACGCCACCTTGATCCACACGCACACGTTCCCGCTCGACGATCTGCCGACCGCGATCCGCTACGCCAAGGACCGGGTCGAAGACGCCATCAAGGTAGTGGTGAAGGCGAAGTATGACGCCGTCAGCAAGGTCGCGGCGGAGTAATTCTTATCCCTCCCCCTATGGGAGAGGGATAAAGAGGGCACCATGCTCATCTGCGACGAATATCTGACGCCCGGCTCGCTCGCCGAAGCCTTCGCCGCGATGGACAAGCATCGCGGGCGCTATCGCGTCGTCGCCGGCTGCACCGACACGCTGCCGTGGGCGCGCGAGGGCCGCGCCGGCGACGTCGAAATTC
>JAQSCR010000006.1:5302-5901 GCA_029945495.1 Pseudolabrys sp.
GCTGATCGACGTGTCGAAAATCCCCGAACTGAACGAGCGCAGCGTCACCGAGCGCCGCGTCCGCCTCGGCGCGGCGACGCCGATCCAGCGTTTCCTCGACGATGCGGCGCTCGGCCGTGCCATGCCGGCAATGCCGCGCTGCGCCGTGTGGTTCGCCGACGATCAGATTCGCGCGCAGGCGACGCTCGGCGGCAATATCGTCAATGCGTCGCCGGCGGCGGACGCCGCGCCTTGCCTTGAGGCGCATGACGCCGTCGTCGAACTGGCCTCGATGCAGAACGGCAATATCGCCAAGCGCAGCCTGAGGCTCGGCGACTTCACTCTCGGGCCCGGCAAGACCGCGCTGGCCGACGGCGAACTGGTCACCGGCTTTGAATGCGACGCGCTCGCCGGATTCGGCGGCAGCTTCGAGAAAGTCGGCCATCGCCGCTCGCTGGTCATTTCCATCGTCTGCCTCGCCGTCCTGGTGAAACTCGACCGTGACGGCCGCACCATCGAGGACGCGCGGCTGGCGATCGCCGGCATCCGTCCAGTGCCGCGCCGGCTGCGCGAGATCGAAGACCTGTTGCGCGGCCAGCCGCTCTCCGGCGCGCTGTTGG
>JAQSCR010000007.1 GCA_029945495.1 Pseudolabrys sp.
GCGTGCGCTCAAAGCCCGCCGCAACCGATCTTCATTACCTCTCGGCCGCTGTCCACTTCGCGCCTGACGCTGGTGATGTCAATGCGAGCGGTGCCGACGGCGCGCCCACTGCGCCAGCTACGTTTTCGATGCTCGCGTACTCGGGCGGCCCGATGCGTGCTGGTCCCTTCCGCGATCCGGTCGTCATCGACCTGAGTGGCCTCGATCTTGGTGCGGAAGCGCTGCCCATCCTCGCGGACCACATGCCGTACGCGGAGTACGCGCTTGGCCACACGACCAAGAAGGTCGTCGACGGCGGAGCACTGCACGTTGGCGGTGTCCTCTCGGGCGTCGGGCAGATGAAGGAGCAGGTCGTCGCTCTCGCGAAGAACGGCTTCCCATGGCAAGCGAGCGTGGGGCTCTCGTTCTCGCGCGTGGAGCGGTTCGAAGCCGGTCAAACAGTCAACGTCAACGGTCGCAGCATCAGCGGACCGGTCAATGTCGTGCGGGCCTCTCGGCTCCGCGAAGTCTCGTTCGTCGTGCTCGGTGCCGACGACTCGACGCAATCGAAAGTCGCCGCAAGCGCGGCGATGGGGGAACTCATGGAATCTGATGAACTTACTGGCGGAAGCGCCGACACTGGCACCGCAACCGCAACGGCCACAGCGCCCGACGTGATCGCCAAGATCAACGGCGAGATCGCCGCCAACTACGTCCGCATCAACGCCATCCAAGCTGCGTGCAAGGACCATCCTGCCATCGCTGCCAAGGCGATCGCAGAGGGCTGGACTTCGGAGAAGGCTGAGCTCGAGGTGCTTCGCGCCTCGCGTCCGGCCGTCACCGCACCCAACGGCATCGTCGCCGACAACTCGACCGGTGCCGACGTCCTCATGGCCGCGGCGTTCCTCGGCGCTGGCTTTGACCCGATCAAGGACGGCGGCGTCGACGCGAAGTCCTGCGACCAGGCGTCGAAGCAGTTCAAGCGCGGCGTCGGCCTCGCGGAACTCATCTTCGAGTGCGCTCGGCTCAACGGCTACAGCCGCCGCTCCTTCCGTGGCGACGAAGCCGCGATGCTGCGTGCGGCGTTCTCGACCGCAGAGATCTCGGGCATCCTCTCGAACCTTGCAAACAGGGCGCTCCTCCGCTCCTTCGATGCTGTCGAGAGTGTCTGGCGCGACATCGCAGCGATCAACAAGAACGTCAAGGATTTCAAGCAGATCACGAACTACCGACTCAACGGCTCGATGAAGTTCGAGAAGGTCACAAACGGCGGCGAACTGAAGCACGCTGCGGCAAGCGAAGAGTCGTTCACCAACCAGCTTTCCACCATCGGGAAGATGTTCTCGGCGACCCGTCAGGACCTGATCAACGACGACCTCGGCGCGATCACTGGTCAAGCCCAGCGGCTCGGCCGCGGTGCAGGCCTTGGCGTCAACGAGATCTTCTGGACCGAATTCCTCAACAACGCCGCATTCTTCACCGGCGTCAACAGCCTCACCGGCGCCGGCTCCGCTCTTTCGATCGACGGCCTCGCAGCCGCTGAGAAGAACTTCGTGGAGCAGGTCGACGCGGACGGGTTCTTCGTCGCCGCACGACCTGCGCTGCTGCTCGTGCCTCCTGCTCTCAGTGCGAAGGCCGCAACGATCTACGTGTCGACAGAGTTCCGCGACACGACCGCCAGCACGAAGGTCGGTACCGCGAACGTGTTCGCGTCGAAGTACAAGCCGCTGACTTCGGCCTACGTCGGCACGCTCGGGCCCGCTGGTGGATCGAACACCGCGTGGTACCTCCTCGCTGATCCCAACGACATCCCGGTGATCGAGGTCGTCTTCCTGAACGGCAACGAAAAGCCGACCATCGAGCAGGCTGAAGCCGACTTCAACACGCTCGGCATTCAGATGCGCGGGTACTTCGACTTCGGCTGCAAGAAGCAGGACAAGCGTGGCGGCGTGAAGAGCGCCGGCGTCTAAGCGGCCACCGGGTGACGACATCACGGGGCGGCGGAACACCACCGCCGCCCCTCATTCAAACGACAGAAGGAACTCATCATGGCAAAGGCAACATTCGTACAGGACGGAGAGTCGATCGACGTCACCGCAGGCACTGCGATCGCCCAGGGCGACGTGGTGGTGCTCGCGGGTACCAACGGCAAGATCGTCGGCGTCGCGGCGAGGGACATCGCGGCTGGCGCGACCGGTGCCGTCTTGACGCGCGGGGTCTTCACGATTCCCAAGGTCTCTGCCGACGTCTTCGTCGTCGGAGAGAAGGTGTTTTGGCACATCACCAACTTCCAAGGACAGATCAGCGCCACCGGCTCTGTGCTCCTTGGCAGTTGTGCTGAGCCCGCAGGCAACGGCGCGCTCTTCATGAAGGTGCTGATCCCGTTCCAAGGACTCTGATCCGTATCGATCGCTCCTCGGGGGGCTGGGGATGCGTGGGGGAGGCTCGACACCGTCGGGCCTCCCCTCATCCCACGACGACGACGCCAACTCATGGGCAACATGCTCTCAGACGCCGACCGATTCCTCACCTCGCAGATGCGAAAGCACGCTGCGACCGAGGTCGTTTACGCGCGCGGAGATGACTCGGTCACCGTGATGGCCACCGTCGGGCGCACGCAACGGGAGATCGAGGACGCGAGCGGATCTGTGCACCGCTGGGACGCACGCGACTACCTCATCACCGCGTCAGACCTCAGGCTCGGCGGTCTCGTCGTCGAGCCGCAGGAAGGTGACCGGATCATCGAGAAGGGCGAGGGTCGATCGACCGTCATCCACGAAGTGCGTGCGGCCTTCAGTGGCCAGGCACCGTGGTCGTGGTCTGACTCCTCGCGCACGACTGTCCGCGTCCACACGGCCTACCTCGGGATCGAGGACGCATGAGTACCGTCGCCTGCATCAATATCGCAGACGCGCTGGTGTCGCTCATCGCCGCGGCGACGCTTCCGCAGGCGGTCACCGTCGAGCGCCGCTGGACGGCACCACTGCCGCGCGAGCAGATCAAGGCGCCGCTCGTCCTAGTCGTTCCGATCGCGGTCGAACTCGACTTTGAAACACGCGGTGAGTACGCGAGCGACTGGCAGATTGCCTTGGCGATCTACGCGCCCGCGAGCGGCACGCCAGCGACAGCCACCGTCGACGCACTCATGGAACTCGCTGAGGCGATCTACCTGATCGCACGCAGCAACGAAGCACTCGCTGAGGGTCGTCTCATCGCGCTCAACTTGGAGCCGATGCTCGACCCGGAAGCCATCATCGGTCGCGGTCTCTTCGCGACCATCGCAACTCTGACCTATCGCAGCATCGCGGGCTGACGCCCGAGGGGGATCTCAATGGCAACTGTCGTACTCGGCAAGGACTGCAAGCTCTACATCGGCACCGCGGGAACGATCGCAGCGACGCTCGTCGACAACGTCATCGACGTGCGACTGGGCCTTGAGAAGGACGACGCGGACGCTTCGGCCCGCTCTTCAGGTGGCTGGCAAGAGTTCGTCGGCACAACGAAGAAGGCTGAGATCTCTTTCGAGATGCTCTACAAGCCCGCCGACACGAACTTCGCCACGCTGCGGAACGCGTTCCTGAACGACACCGACATCTCGATGCTCGTGATGGACGGCTTGAAGGCGACGACCGGCAAGCAGGGCTTGGACTGCGACGTCGTCATCACGAAGTTCGAGATCACGCAGCCGCTGAAGGAGGGAACGAAGGTCAGCGTCACCGCGAAGCCGACGCCCTCGACGCGTGCGCCGGCTTGGTACACGGCGCCTTGATCGCTACGGCTGATCGCTACTGACTGAATCATCCCCCGCCCCCTGACTGGAGGTTGCAGTTGCCAAGTTTCACAGATGCGAAGGGCCGCTTGTGGCTCGTCGTCGTGTCGATCGGTGCGGTCAAGCGCGTGCGAGAGCTTGCCGGAGTCGACCTCCTGCGGTTCTTCGATCCCAAACAGCCGCTCGCGGCGGAACTGTCGTCAGACCCAATCGCGCTGGCGTCGGTGCTCTGGTCTGTGTGCGAGCCGCAGGCGACGAAGCTCGGCGTCTCTGCTGAAGAGTTCGGCGAGAGTCTCTACGGCGATGCGATTGCAAGCGGGGCCGAAGCGCTCATCGAGGCGATGGTGGATTTTTCCCCGCACCCGAAGGAGCGAGACGCGCTTCGTCGGGTGCTCAAGACTGCGAAGCGAGTGACGGAGAAGCGGCTCGAGGCGATGACCTTCCCGAGCGAAGCGGAGATGGAACTGGAGATGACGAAGGCACTGAGTGGTGGAAGCTCGTCTGGAGTTGCGCCGGGATAGTCGGCGTTGATCCTTCGCCCTTCAGCATCCGTGAACTCTGCGCGATGGCTGAAGCGAAGGAACGGGCGGCGTGGTGGCGGGCGTCGTTTTTGGTCGCTCATCTCCTCTCGCCCTGGTGCAAGGACGGCAAGGGCCCGAGCCCGCGCGACCTGCACCCGATGGAGCGTGGCAAAGCGGAGATACCGGGCAGCATCACGGATCTCAAGATCTTCATGAACGGAGACACAGGATGAAGGGCGCACGACAATCAACAAAGATCGCATCGAAGGGCCAAGTGGTTGCTGTCGGTGGTTTCACGAGCGCTAGCTTCGAGTTCGCTCGACCAGGCGACAGTGTCAGTGGCACGCCAGCGCCGGTGCAATGCGTCGTGACTTTGCCGATCACGAAGACCGCTGGCGGCGCGATGAACGCTACGGCTGAATCGATCCAGCTCGAGGTGTCGCCGGACGATGGCACGACGTGGTACCAGGTCTACAACGCCGCCGGTGACCCAGCGCCACTCAACCTCCTGACCTCTCTCAGCGGAGTCGCGCAAGGCACCGCGAGGAAGGTCGCGTTCATTATGGCGTTCCTCCCTGGTCTCTACAGAGCGAAGATCGCTGGCGATGGCGTCGACGACACATACACGATCGACGAGGACTGGTTGATCGTCGTCGCCTGATGCTCACTAAGTGATCTCACTCTGAACCCGAAAGCCGCTCGAGCTACCAATGGCCATCACCAACAAACGCATCGTCACGGGTACGGCTGGTGCTGGGAACGTCGGCACCGGCGCAGATGTCACTTGGCCGACCACTGGAAACCCAAGCCTCGCGAACAGCGGCATCTACTACACCGGCGCTGAGGGCGCTGGCTACGTCAACATCACGACCGCTGCGAACCGCGGTGATTTCCTGCCTTGGGACACCACGAATCCGAAGCCAGCGTGGGCGACTGGTAGCAGCTTTGTACGGACCCCTGCCGCGGCGACGGGTCAGATTTTCGTCGCGATGAACAACGCGGACTGCGTTGCACTCAACTCTGTTGCACCTAGTGGTGGCGACGCTGCTGCAATCGACTTTGAGAACGGCATCCTGTTCACGGTCGGATTCCGTTGGTACACAGACCCCGCGACATTCAGCTACCTCGCTGGCTCGCTCAGCCCTGCGCACAATCCCGGTGCGCTGTCGATGCACGAGTTCCAGATCAACGGCGGAACCTCTCTCTACCAGCTCAGAACCAACCCGTACAACGTGGGCGGATTCAAGCCGTCGGTCCTTTTCAGCAACGGCGTCTATTCGCCTGGCGTTTCGACCATCCTCGACGGTAAGGGCGGATTCTCGTCAGCTCAGCCAAACGCGCACATCGAGTTCAATGAGTGGCACTTGCTCCAAGTCCACGTCCGCCGATCGACGACTGACGTTGCGAACGACGGACGAATCCGCGTCTACATCGACGGACAGCTCGTGATGGAGACGACGGGTGCGGATGTGTGGTCAACGGATGGCTCGCGACACGGCATGTTCCTCGGCCTGCTCAGTGGGTACTCGGCAGCTCGAACAGGTATGCGGCTCGACTACTGCGCTCCGATCAAGGTGCAGATTGTTCCCGAATCCGACCTGCCGACCGCGATCATCCAAGATTGGAGCGC
>JAQSCR010000008.1 GCA_029945495.1 Pseudolabrys sp.
AGTGCACACACGAAAAAGGTAGCGCCGCTTGGCACGCCACACCCTCGATATTCGAGGGACTTGTCCGCCGAAGCCCAAAGGGCGAAGGCGGAACGGAAAAAGAAGTTGGCTTGCCCGGGGCCGCAAACAACACGGGCGATGAGTCATGCGTGCTTCTCTTTACCCTCCCCCTTGCGGGGAGGGTCGCTCGCTGAGCATTTTGCGAAGCGAGCGGGGTGGGGGTCGAGGATATCGCCACTATCCCCACCCCGACCGCTATCGCGGTCGACCCTCCCCGCAAGGGGGAGGGCGAAGAAAGAAGACGGCGAGACAAACCATGCCCAACCACGACTGGCTCCCCGCCGCGGTGCGGGCCAAGGCGATCGACCGCAAGCTGAAAGCCGGCGAGGCTCTGTTCCGGCTCGGCGACAAACCTGTGAACTTCTATGAAGTGATGGCCGGCCGCGTGCGGCTGTCGCGCGTCGACCGCTCCGGACGCGAAGTCATTCTCTATGTCGCCGGCCCCAGTGAGACCTTGGCCGAGGCCTCGCTGTATTCGCCCGCCTATCATTGCGACGCCATCGCCTCGACCGCCGCGACTTTGCGCGCCTATCCGAAAGCGGCACTGCTTGAAGCCTTCGCCAAGGACCGCAAGGCGGCGCAGGTCTTCACCGCGACATTGGCGCGGCAGGTGATGAACCTGCGCACCCGCATCGAGCAGCGCAATATCCGCTCGGCGCGCGACCGCGTGCGGCACTATCTCGCCGTCCATGCCGACGCCGGCGTCGTCCCCTTGCGCGGCACGCTGACGGATCTCGCGGCTGAACTCGGCCTTACCCACGAGGCGCTCTATCGGACGCTCGCCGCGCTCGAGCGCAGCGGCGAGATCAAGCGCGGCCGCGCTAAAATCGCGCTGCTGGCGCCTCGCCGGATATGATCTCGATCATAGGCGGCTTTCCGCGGATCGGCTAACAAAGCACTTGGGGCATCATGCGAAAGAACCGAACCATGTCGAAATTTCCCTGGAAGACCACGCTCGCCGGCCTGGCGATTGTCGGCACCACGGTTTACGCCGTCGCCCAGATGGCGCCCGGCATGAACGGCCCGATGGCGCAGACGCATCAGCAGATGATGCAAGGCGCGCAACAAGGATCGCAACAGGGCGGTCAGCCGGGCCACATGCATGAGGGAATGCACGGTGGCATGGGTTCGCACGGCGCGATGCACGGTCAGCAATTCGGCGGGGCGCTGCCGACAAGCCCCGGCCAGGACGCCTTCGGCGCCATTCAGGAAGTGGTGCAGATCCTCGAAGCCGATCCGACGACCGACTGGTCGAAGGTCAACATCACGGCGTTGCGCGAACATCTCATCGACATGAACGAGGTGACGCTGCATGCCGCGGTCACTGAGAAGGCGACCGACACCGGCATCGAATTCGCCGTCACCGGCGACGGCCGCACCCGCGACGCGATCAAACGCATGGTGCCGGCGCATGTGCACGAGCTCGCCGTTCTCGGCTGGAATGCCAAAACCACTGAGCTGCCGAACGGCGTGACGCTGATCGTCGCCGCGAGCGACAAGACGCCGCTGGCCAAGCTCAAGGCGCTCGGCTTCATCGGCGTCATGGTGCAGGGCGGCCATCACCAGCCGCATCATCTGATGATGGCGAAGGGCGTGCTTGTTCACTAGCGCTGGAATAGCGCCAGTCTGACGCCGAAGGCGATGAACAGCGCGCCGATGGTGCAGTCGATCCAGCGCTGGAAATATTTTGCGCCGCGCATCGTCGCCGCGGCGCGCGCGGTCGCCCAGGCTACGCCGAGATTCCAGATCGTGCCGTTGACGTTGAACACCACGCCGAGAAACAGAAACGCCAGCGCCGTTGACGGCGCATTGTTGTCGATGAACTGCGGCAGGAACGCCAGAAAGAACAGCGCCACCTTCGGATTGAGCGCATTGGTGACGAAGCCCTGACGGAACACCTTCCGATAGCTCAGCGGCAGTCTGAGCGCGGCCGGCGTCTCGCCGTCGTTGGCGCGCCGCGTCACGATCATTTTGATGCCGATATAGATGAGATAGGCCGCGCCGAGAAACTTGACGATGCCGAAGGCTGTCGCGGAAGCCGCGATCAGCGCCGAGATGCCGAGCGCGGCGGCGGTAACGTGCACCATGATGCCGGCGGCGACGCCGGCGCAAGCCATCGCGCCACCCTTCAAACCGAGTTGCGTCGAGCGCGCGACGATCAGCGCGGTGTCGGGCCCGGGCGTGATGTTCAACAGCCAACCGGCGAAGATGAACAGCAGAAGGTCGTGAGTGCCAAACACGCGATGGTTCTCTCTCGCCTAGCGAAAGCGCGCGCGGTCGTGTGGCGCGGCAAAATCGAGCTGCGGCCCGACCGGCACGATGCCCGACGGATTCACATGCCGCTGGCTATGATAATAATGCCGCTTAATCTGTTCGAGGCTGACCGTCTCGGCCACGCCCGGCACAGAATAGAGATCGCGCACATAATTCGACAGGTTGGGGTATTCGTAAATGTGCCGCCAGTTGCATTTGAAGTGGCTGTAATAGACGGCGTCGAAACGGATCAAGGTGCAGAACAGCCGCCAGTCGGCCTCGGTGACGACATCGCCGGCGACGTAGCGCTGGCGCGCGAGGATCTGCTCCATCTCGTCGAGCGTATCGAAGATGCCGCGGAAGGCGAGTTCATAGGCCGCCTGTCCGGTGGCAAAGCCGGCGCGATAGACGCCGTTGTTGATGTTCGGATAGACGAGGTCGTTGATGCGGTCGATCTCGGCGCGCAACGCCTCGGGGTAGAAATCGGCGCGGCTGTTGGTGAAGCCGTCGAATGCCGAATTGAGTATGCGGATGATTTCCGACGATTCGTTGTTGACGATCGTCTTCTTCTCCTTGTCCCACAGCACCGGCACGCTGACGCGTCCGGTATATTTCGGCTCGGCCAGCACATAGACCTCGGAGAGCTTGTCCTTGCCGTTGACGGTGTCCCCGGTCGAGCCCTCATCCTGATGGAAGGTCCAGCCGTCCTGCAGCATGTCCGGCGAGACCACGGACATGGAGATGACGTTCTCGAGGCCCTTGAGCTTGCGGAAGATGATGGTGCGGTGCGCCCACGGGCAGGCCAGTGACACATAGAGGTGATAGCGGCCGCTCGCGGCGGCGAAGCCGCCTTTGCCGGTCGGTCCAGCGCTGCCGTCGGGCGTCACCCAGTTGCGGAAGCTGGTGGCGGGGCGGATGAATTGACCGTCCTTGGTGCGCAGGCCTTCCTGCTGCCAGACGCCATCGACCAGAAGTCCCATGCTCGTTCTCCGCTTTGCTGCCGTCCATTTAAGGGCTTCCCGCCCTTTACGCCACCGGCGATGGACCGGAATCGTTCCAGGTGCTAATCGCAGTGGCGCCCCGCTTTCGAAGTTCGCGATACTTTGCGGCCCCTTCGGAGCGAACTTCGAAAGCAAAGGGGCGCCAAAACGTTACTATTCTAGTGCCGCTTTCGATTTGAAGGTTCTGAAAGCGGCGCGGCAAGTTTGGCAGAACCTTCAAATCGGCGGCACTAGTCATGTCCGAACTGCAACTCACTATCCTGCCCGAAACCCTGGGCGACGCCCTGGCGATCGAACGGCTGCACGAGCGCACCTTCGGCCCCGGCCGCTACGCGCGCACCGCCTTCCGCATTCGTGAGGGCAGGGGCCATATGCTGGATCTGTCGTTCACCGCGCGCATCGGCACCCTGCTGGTCGGCTCGATCCGGCTGACGCCGATCTGCATCGGCGAGGTCCCGGCGCTGCTGCTCGGGCCGCTCACCGTCGAACCGCCGTTCCGCTCGCGCGGCGTCGGCTCGGCCTTGATGGAGCGCTCGCTTCATGACGCCAAGGCCAAGGGCTACAAGCTTGTCGTGTTGGTCGGCGACGAGCCCTATTACGGCAAGGCGGGCTTCAAACGTATCCCGAAGGGCTTGGTGAAGATGCCCGGCCCGGTCGATCCCGCCCGCTTGCTGGTCAACGAATTGGTCCCCGGCGCTTTCGACGGCGTCAGCGGTCTGATCCGCCCGGACTGGGTCGAGCAGCCCGGCGCGTAGCGCTTTCAGCAGAAAATCAGAAATTATTTGCTGAAATTCGTGCCGCCCTCACTTGTCCGTGTCATGCGCGCGCGCCAATCTTGTGCCGTCGCGCTTGCCGGCGTGTATTCATCAAGAGGGGCTCATGAATAAGCTTTCGGTTCTGCTGGTCGCCGCCGCGCTTCTATCGCCGCTGCCGGCGCGGGCGCAGCAGCTCGATCTCGCCACCGTTACCTGCAAGGATTTCATTTCCAGCGACAAGGAAACCATCGGCCTGATCCTGATGTGGCTGGAAGGCTATTACAGCGAGGAGAACGCCAAACCGATCGTCAACTTCGACAAGATGAAGGTCGACGGCGGCAAGCTCGGCGAATATTGCGGCAAGAACCCCGGCCACAGCCTGATCACCGCTGCCGATGAGGTGCTGGGAAATTAGCCGCAGCGTGCGGCGTCACCGCGCCTGAAACGAGCGCCCGGCGTCGACGATCGACTTGGCGCCGAACAGCACGAAGGTCACGCCGATCACCCGCGTCACGATCACGCCATGGGTGAGGAAGAAGCGGCGCACCAGCGGCAGGCCGGCCCAGAACAAGGTCGCAACATAGCCGAGCACGATGCCGATCCAGGCCGCCAGGCCCATCAGCGGCAGCGACGACCACGACAGCTCCATGGCGTAGCGGGCGAGCAGCGCGGTGAATACCGCCACCGCCACCGGATAGGCCTTCGGGTTGGTCAGCCCGAACAGAAATCCGGCGCGGTACGGCCGATGCCCGCGCAGCACCGGCGCCTCGCCGATGCTCTTGGCGAACATCGCCTTGATGCCGAGATAGATGAGATAAAGACCGCAGCCAGCGCCGAGAATTTCAAACAACATCGGTCCCATCTGGCTGACGCCGAGGATCGACGCAAAGGCCATCGCACTCCAGACGATATCGCCGGCCATATGGCCGACGAGAAACTTCGCGCCCATGCCGCGGCCGTGCTGCGCGGCGAGCGAGAAGACCAGCAGGACGGCGGGGCCGGGGATCACCGAATAGACGAAGCCTGCGATGAGCGTGGCGATGAACATCGTAAGTGTCATCGGATCTATCGTCCTTCTCTCGTTAGCGGCCTTCGCGTGCCATCGAAGGCCGGTTTAGCGGCCTTCGCGTGCCCATGTTGCGGCCAACGAGCCGATCAGCAGCAGCAAGCCGATCAGCCCGGCGAAGATCGGCAGCACACCGATGCCGCGCACGACGCTGACGTCGCGCATCTTCAGCCCGATCCAGTCGTCGCCCTTGAAGCTTGTCGCGCTGCGCACCGGCAGGACGCGCGGCACGTTGAGATTGGCGCCGTCGGCGAGCCGGCGCGCATCGCCGCCGGTGGCGTTGGCGAGTTGCATCAGCGGCTGCGGGCTCGACGTCACTTCCTGGAATTCACGCGGATTGGCCGGCCCGACATTGGCGAGCGCGGTAAGCTTGCCGTCGGTCGCGCGCCACAGGCCGAATTCATTGGCGGTCAGGTTTGAGCGCCACAGGCCGGGCTCGGCCTGCTTAAGGGTGAGCACGCGGCGCTGCCCGCTTGGTGAGGTCAGCGTGATCTCATTGACGCTGTCGGCCATGGTCTGGCGCTGCACGGTGAGGTCGCGGCCCTGTACCACCAGGCGCAGCGCTTCCTCGTCCAGGTCGGGCTGCTTCATCAGCCAGTGCGACAGATTGCGCAGCAGGTCGAGATGCGGCCCGCCGCCTTCGTAGCCGCGCGCCCACAGCCAGATGTGGTCGGACAAAAGCAGCGCGACCCGGCCTTCGCCCTGGCGCGACAGCACCAGCAGCGGCTTGTTGTCGGGCCCCTGCATCACGGTGGTGCCGGT
>JAQSCR010000009.1 GCA_029945495.1 Pseudolabrys sp.
CGCCTTCGCGAAGCCCGCTTCGGCGGGCGAAGGAAGGTCGGACAAGATCATGCGCGAAGGAAAAGCATGAACCGCACCGGCCTGCTGATCGCGCTTGGCATTGCCATCGTCACCGGGCTGGCGTTCGGGCTTTATCCGGAACTCGACCTGTCGGTGGCCCGTTATTTCTACGCCGTTACCGATGGCACGAACAACTTCGCCTGGCGTATCTATCCGCCCTTAATGACTGCGCGGGATATCGGGCTGTGGATTAGCACCTTGCTGATCGTGCCGGTGCTGGCGGCGCTGGTCTGGAAGCTGATCCTGCCGCGGCGCAAATTGCTGATGTCGGGCCGCGCCATTTTATTTCTGATCGCGACCTTGGCGCTCGGGCCGGGCCTGTTCGTCAATGTCGTGTTGAAGGATCACTGGGGCCGGTCGCGGCCGATCGACGTCGCGCAATTCGGCGGGCCCGAACATTTCGTCGCCTGGTGGGACCCGCGTGGCGACTGCCCGAACAATTGCGCCTTCGTCTCCGGCGACGTCTCCGGCGCGTTCTGGACCATCGCGCCGGCGGTGCTGATGCCGCCGCCGCTGCGCGCGGTTGCCGTCGGCGCGGCGCTGGCGCTCGGCACCGGAATGGCGGTAATGCGCGTGATGGCGGGCGGCCATTTCGTCAGCGACGTCATCTTCGCCGGCGTCTTTACATTTCTGATCATCTGGCTCACGCACGGCCTGATCTATCGCTGGCCGCGCACGCGGCTCACCGACGAAGCCACCGAACGTGCGATCGAGCGCGCCGCCATGCCGGGGCACAATCTTCTGGTTCGCTTGTTCGGCGGCAAGCCAAGCGCGACACCAAAATGAAACCGCCGGGCTTTCGGCCCGGCGATGTAATCGGAACGGCGGCTCTGAAGTATTATTTCTGCGCGCGCTTGTAGTTCGGTGCGTCGCCGTCGAGCTTTTCGGCGAACAGCGCGATGGTCCTGGCGTAAACCTCGGCTTTGTTCCACGCCTTGATCGTATCGAAATTCGGCTCGCCCAAACCCCAGCCGCGGCCGCGTTGCCAGCCGTGGCCTTTGAGATAATTCGCAGTCGAGGCCAGCACGTCCGGCACGCTGCCGACCAGATCGCGGCGGCCATTGCCGTCGAAGTCGACGGCGTATTTGTCATAGGACGTCGGCAGGAACTGGGTCTGGCCGATTTCGCCGGCCCATTCGCCGATCATCTGCTCCGAGGTCATGTCGCCACGGTCGACGATGCGCAGTGCCGACGTCAGCTCGGCCTGGAATTTGTCGGTGCGGCGGCAATCATAGGCCAGAGTGGCGACCGAGCGGATTACCGAGCGCTTGCCGTGCACGACGCCATAATCGGTTTCCAGACCCCAGATCGCGACCAGGACCGCGCCAGGCACGCCGAACTGCTTCTCGATCCGCTGCAGCATCGAGGCGTGGATCAGCATCATCTTCTGGCCCTTGGCCAGCCGGCTTTTTGAAATCATGCGGCCGGAGAACTGTTCGAACGATTGATCGAACACGTGCTGGCGGCGGTCGGCGGCGATCACGGCATCGTCAAGCGTGACGCCGTCAAGCGCGGCGAGGCCGCGCTTGGAGATGCCCTGGGTCGCCACTTCCTTCTTGTAGTCGGCCAGAAAGCCGTTGAAGCCGCCTTTGTGGTTGCACTGCGCGGCTAAGGCCGGCGCGGTCGACATCAGCATGGCGACGGCGGCGATAAGACTGGCGTTAACTTTTGACATCGAAGCGCCCCTGCGGTGACGGGCCGTGTGCAGCCAATAAATACCGCAACGCATGGTGGCGCTGTAGCGCGATTGCGCGGTAACATTAATCGATAGGGTTATGCGGCGGCGCCGATCCGCGCCATTCTGCGATTCGACGGGTTTCGACGGGAGGTACTGAATGGCCGATGCGAAGGACGAAGTGCTCAGGCGCGTCTTGCAGATGAAGATCCGCGCGCTCGGCGACCCGGCCCAGGTGTTGATGCTGATGCGCAGTTCTGCGCCGTTCTACAGCATGCTCGGTGGTACCAAGGTGCGTTTCCTGCAGAATGTCGACGATCCGGCGCAGTTCGTCATCGAGATCGAGTACGAGGCCAATGCGGCCATGGAGATGAACCGGCAGAAAGTGTCGAGCGACCCGATGATCCGGACCTTCCTGACGGGATGGCGGGCGATGCTGGCCGGCGCCGCCGATATCGACGTCTATCAGGACGTGACGGGTTAACTCTCGAAGATACGCTGCACCGTCCAGAACAGGCCGATGGCCGCGATTCCCGCGCAGGCCGGCAGGACGATGCGGGCGCGGTACCACCAGCGGTCGCCGACCCAGAAGGCAACCGCGAAATAAGCGGCGGCAATGACGGTGAGCTGCGCCAGCTCGATGCCGACATTGAAGCTGACCAGCGCCGGAATGATCTCGTCGCGCGGCAGGCGCAGCTCGGCCAGCGCGCCGGCAAAGCCCATGCCGTGAATGAGGCCGAAGCCGAACACCACGACCGGCCGCCACGGCGTCAGCCGCGGCGTGACGATGTTCTCGATCGCGACATAGGCAATCGACAGCGCGATCAGCGGCTCGACGATGCGCGACGGCATGGACAAGACGCCGTACATGGTCAGCCCGAGCGTCACCGAATGCGCGACGGTGAAGGCGGTGACCTGCACCAGCACCGGCTTCATTTTGGGCGCCAGCAGAAAGATGCCGAGCACGAACAGGATGTGATCGAGGCCTTGCGGCACGATGTGGTGAAAGCCGAGCGTCAGATATTGCGCGACGATCGCGAAGCGCGACGGCGGAGCGCTATTGGCCACGATCGGGAACGGCTGGCTCTCGGCGTCGCCGTCGAGCCATTGTGTCACCGGGCTGCCGGCCTGCGCTTCGGTGAAGACGACGGCATAGGTCGAGTACACGAGACCATAGCGCCACGTCACCGCTTTCGCGCCGGGCGGGATCGGCCCGGTGGCGCGAAGAACGACGAAGGCCGGCAGAGCGACGTCGTCGGGCATCTCGACCCGCTCGACCGCGACGCGGACCGGCGCGACCGCGCCGTCGAAGCGCACCTCGATATAGTCGGCCAGGATTTGCGTCGCCGCGGTCAGTCGCATGCGCACGGTATCGGCGTCGAGAGTGGCGACGCGCGGTTGGCCGGCTTGCGGTCCGATCTTGTTGGCCAGCGCTGTCGGCGCGGTGGTGATCTCCGCCGACCAGGTGTTATCGCCGTGCAGCGTCAGGCGCACATTGCTGGTGCCGATCTCATGCGCTTGCGCGGCGGCCGGCAGCAGCAGAAACAACAGCAGCAGCAGTTGGAGCAGACGCCGCGTCACGGCTTTGGCGCCTCGAAGGTCAGCGATGCCCACAGGCTGTCCCAATCGGCGCTGGAGAAGAAGCCCGCGCGCACCATGTGCACCGACTTGATCAGCCAGACGCCCGGGCGCGGCAGCGCAAAGACGAATGCGCCCTGCGCGTCGCTGCGCGTCAACAGCCGTACCGATGGATCGTCGCGCCACAAGGCCTCCACCACAGCACCCGCCAGCGGCTTGCCGTCGTAGAGTATCCGGCCCCGCAGCGGTCCCGCATTCGCTGTCGGATCGTCGCCCGGCACGATCTCCTAGGCAAATCCCAAGGCTTGGGCAAATCCCAAGGCCCGCTTGGCGGTGGCGGATTGGGCCGTGCCAGTCAGTAACGCCTTGGCGTAACGAAAGAAGCGCTCGCGGCCGGGCATGGCCGCTTCGCCACGCCGCGCGCGTTCGGTGACGATTGTCTCGAGGCCATATTGGCGCAGATAGTCCTCGAATTTATCGGCCGGCAATTCGATGTCGCTGCCGCGGCTGCTGTAGCCGATCACCGCGGTCGTCTCGCCGCTCTTACGAAACAGGCCAGCCGGATCGATATAGTTGGCGCCGCCGATAGAAGTGTCGGCGTCCTCCTGGCGGACGAAAAACCGCTCGATGTCGCTCGACTGGCGCGGCACCGGATCGCCGGTGAAATTCTGCCCGACCCACAGATGCACAGCGACGATGGCGCTCGGTTGCGGCTTGAATGGCGATGGCTCGATCCAGAAATCGTGCGCCATCGCCGGCAGCGCCAGAAGCACAGCGGTGGCGACGAAGATTGCCGCGGCCGCGCTGCGTTGGCGTCGTCTCATGCCGGCGCCGGCTCGCGTGCGAACTTGCGGCTGAGTTTTCGCCACAGGCAGCGAAGCCCCCGCCAGACGATCTCGACCAGGCCCCAGATCAGAACGGCAAAGACGATGAGGACCGGAAGGACATAAGGCCAGATGCTCTCGGTAATCACCTTTTCCGGCGAATCCGGGAACGGTTCGGCGACATAAGGAAAGTCGGGCAGGAACGGCTTGTCGTTAACGACGGCGCGCGGCCAGCCGCCCTCGACGAAGGACAGTTCCTGCAACAGGTAATCGCCGGTCGTGCAGGTGATGGCGTTGAAGTCGTCGGCGAGCTGGCGGCCGTTCGGGTAGCCGGGCGGGAAGCGCGTGGTGAAGATCATCACGTCGGGCGCCAGATCGTATTTGCGAAACTGGAAGGTGAATTCCAGCAGGCCGGCGATGGCCTGCGACCACCATTCCTTTTTCGTGTTCAGGAAATTGGCGACGCCGTCGAGAAAGTCCTTCGCCTTGGTCAGTTTGCCGACCTGATCTTTCGGGTCGTAGAAATTCAGCAACGGGAAGCGCGGTAACTGGCTGCGCACCGAGCGGCCGACGCGGTCCGACAGCTTGCCGCTGGCGTAGGTCGCGCCCCACAGGATGAAGTCCTGCTGGCCGTCCGGGAACGCGCTTTTCGGGATGCTCATCACCATCGAGATGACGTTCTTCTTGAAGAAGCGCGGAAAGATGAACGGGTCGTCGCGCACGCCGGTGAAGGTGCGGATGCGGTCGGTATACTTCAGTCCGGTGTATTCAATCGACTTCAGGCTGGTGTCGTCCTGCAGCCGCACCTTGATGACGACGTCCGGATGCAGTTTGTCCGGAATCGGGATGGTGCCGCCGTAGCGGGCGCGATCCTCGGCGCTGTCGAAGGTCACCGGCGTCGTCAGGTCGATGTTGACGACGTATTCGTAGGCGCCGAGATTGTACGGCTTGGCGTTGGTCAGCGACTTCCGTACGTTGAAGATCAGGACGTATTGATCGTCCTTCGGGAAAATGAACAGGCCGGTGATGTTGGCGTTCGGGTCGGTCAGGTTCAGCGGATCGGCATGGTCGGATGCCCGCGGCGCGCCCGGCAGCATAAGTGCGATCAGAGCGAATAGAGCTATGAGACCCCGAACCGCGAAGCGTTTCATCGACGGCACTCCATAAAGGAAGAACTTAAAGCGGGACGCCGGTTACGACGTCACGCCGAATTCGCGCGCGAGAATCTTGTCGGCGGTGCGCAAAGCCAAAGCGGCGATGGTCAGCGTCGGGTTACACGGCAGCGGCTGGCCGAGCAGGGCGGATGTGATCGCCGTATTCGGCGGCGTGATGTTGCAGTTGGTCACGGTCGGGTTGATCGGCGTCGTCTGCGCCGCGCCCTGCGTCAGCAGACCGGCGCTGCCGAGCGCCGCACCGAGCGCGATGACGGCGATCCGACCGACGGCGATCAAGGGATGTCGTTTCATACAGGCCCCTCCCCCCGAGCATCTTAAGGCGACGGTTTCCGGCATGCAACATTAGATTGTATTATACGCAATAACATCACTAGATTGTAGAAGCGGCGGCAGGCCCCGCGCGCTTGCGCCTCCGGCCGCTCCCCCTATAGTCCGACCGGCTTTTCAGCCGCATGGCGGTTTTTCCCCAAGGGTACCAAGGGCGTTCAATGACTAAGGGCGATGTGAAAAAGGTGGTGCTGGCCTATTCCGGCGGGCTCGACACCTCGATCATTCTCAAATGGCTGCA
>JAQSCR010000010.1 GCA_029945495.1 Pseudolabrys sp.
GGCGGCAACGTAATCGCCGACAGTGAACGCCTTGCCACGTTCGGCCAGCGACATCAGGCCCGGGTCGATCTCGCCGCGGCGCTCCGGCGCGACCGCATCGGCCAGCCCCGTCATCACCGGCCACCACATCGCGCGGATCATGGCCCCAGCGCGCCCGACCGGCGGATCGGCCTCCTCGACGATGGCGCCCTGCTCTTCCAGCGCGCGCGCCACCTTGACGACCGCCGCTTCAATCTCGGGATCGAGATTATTCACATAGCCAAGCCGGAGCGACAGCGCGATGCGCAGCCCGCGTACACCGCGCTGCAGATCGTCGGCAAAATCAGGCGCCGGTGTATTCCAGGCCGCCATGTCGCGCGAATCCGGCTGCGCGATCGCCGTCAGCGTATGCGCGGCATCGCGGACGCAACGTGCGATCGGGCCCTGATGCGCCAGCACGTTGAGCAATGACGGCGGATATGTTGGCACCCGCCCGTAACTCGGCTTGAAACCGAACACGCCCGTGAACGCCGCCGGAATGCGCAGCGAGCCGGCGCCGTCGGTGCCGAGGTGCAAGAGCCCCAAGCCGAGCAAGGCCGCGACTGCGCCGCCGCCGGTCGAGCCGCCGGGCGTATGCTCGGGGTTCCACGGATTGCGGGTGATGCCAGTGAGCGGGCTGTGGCAGGCTCCGATCCAGCCATGCTCCGGCAGACAAGTCTTGCCGAGGAACACCGCGCCTTGCTCGCGCAAGCGCGCGGGGGCCGGCGAATCGTCCTGCGCGGCTGCGGTGTCGCCGGCAAGCGAGCCGCGCCGGGTCGGATAACCTTTCAGCCAGATATTGTCCTTGACCGTCGCCGGCACCCCGTCGAGCGCGCCCAAAGTCGCGCCGTTGCGCCAGCGCGCTTCGGAGGCCCTAGCCTCGGCCAGAACCTGGTCGGGCTTGAGCGGCATAAAGGCGTTGAACGCGGCGGCGCGCTCGATCCGGGCGAGACAATCGCGCGCCACCTCGACCGGCGACAGCGCGCCGCGCCGGTAGCATTCCGTCAAGGCTTCGACGCTAAGATCGGCGATAGAAGTCATCGGGCAGCCCCCTATCGGGCCAAGTTAACCGCGGTAAGCGGTCCGCGCACCTTCCCATCGTCGTCCGGTGCGGGTAAACCGAGGCGTCAAAGACGACCCCGTAGCTCAGTTGGATAGAGCATCAGCCTTCTAAGCTGAGGGTCGCTGGTTCGAATCCAGCCGGGGTCGCCAACGCCTATCGATAGACGGCCGCAAGTCGAGCGGCGGGCGGCCGCGGCGACCGCCCGCCGCAATCGGTCAGTTGAACCAGGCGCTGTAGATTTTCTTGTAGGCGCCGGTTTCGATGGCGATGTGCAGCCACTGATCGACGAAGGCCTTGAAGGCGAAATCGCGCTGCATCCAGTAGGCCTTTTCCGCGAAGTCGAACGGTCTGTCCGGATGCACGGCGCACAAAACGCCGGCGTGCAGTTTCTGCTGATACAAAGTCTCCGACGAATCCGTCATCATCAGGTCGGCTTTACCCTGCGCTATCTCGTCGAAGATGGTGACGTTGTCGGGATGCACCCGGATATTGGCGGTCTTGATGTTGGCGCGGGCGAAGCGCTCGTTGGTGCCGCCCGGATTGACCACAACGCGCGTCGTCGGCTTGTCGATGTCGGCGATAGTCTCGTATTTGCCCTTGTCGGTGCAGCGCGCGATCGGCGTCTTGCCCTCGCGCATGATCGGAATGGTGAACAGGCCTTTCTTCTGGCGGTCGAGCGTGATCGACACGCCGCCCATGGTGATGTCGAATTTATCGGCTTCGAAATCGGCCATCATCTTCGGCCACGCGGTCTGCACATATTCGACCTTGACGCCGAGCGCCTTGCCGAGCGCTTCCGCCATGTCGACGTCGAAGCCCTTGAAAGTCGAAGTCGCCTTGTCGAACGAGGTGAACGGCGCGTAGTCGCCGGTCATGCCGACGCGCAGGCTGCCGCGTTTGACGATCTCGTCGAGACGCGACGGCGCCGCCGCCTGTTGCGCGTAAGCTACCGACGTCAGCAGAATGAAGCCAGCCAAAAGGCCCGCCGAGAGGCGGGCAATGGGGCCGGCGATAAGGCCGGCGGTCATGCGAGACATTGTCGTTTCCTCCAGATTTTTTCTGTTGAACCGCGCCCGATTGCCCCGTCGCGCCCGCGCGCCAGGCCGGATAATAGCAGCGGCGCCCGCCGCCGCATATCGGCGCGCTTTTGCCGCCGGCGATCGGCTCAACGGGGCGCAACCGTCCCGCTCTTTGTCAAAAACCCGATTTTTGTGCGGATTTGGCACACCCCGTCCGCTTAACCAGCCAGTTAGGAAACCTAAATTTAACAAGTTTGGCACACTGATATCCTTAGGACACGCGTAGCGTCCCCGTCACCAGCGCGCTCGAGATTGCATGGCCGAGACGCCCGAACCAACGCCGATCGAGACCGCAGTCGCCTCGCCGCCTTTGGCGCCGGCCACGGCTCCGCTCTGCTATGTGGTCGACGACGACGCCAGCATCCGCCACTTCCTGTCGCTGGTGCTGCACGGCGCCGGCATCGACACCATGGAATTCCCCGACGGCAGCGGCCTGCGCACGGCGATCGAACGCCGCATACCCGATCTGGTCTTCCTCAACATCTCGCTTGAAGCCGCCGACTCGATCGAGTCGGTGATCGCACTCGGCAAAGCCGCCTTTCAAGGCCATGTGCAGCTGACCAGCATGCGCGGCGCGGCGGTTCTCGATCACGTCAAGAACATCGGCTTGCAGAACAAGCTCAACATGCTGCCGGTGCTCAAGAAGCCGTTCGAGACCGACGCCATCGTCAAGATTCTGCGCGATCTCAATCTCGGCACGCCGGCGGCGGCCGCCTCCCGCATCGACCTCAATGAGGCCATCAACAACGGCTGGATCGAATTCTGGTATCAACCCAAGATCGATCTTCGCAAAAAACAGCTGGCCGGCGCCGAAGCCTATGCGCGCGCGCGCCATCCGATGCACGGCGTCGCTTTGCCGGGCGCTTTCATGCCGGATGCGAGCGAATCCAGCGTCATCACGCTCTCCGAGATGGCGCTGACCAGCGCGCTCAAGGCCGGCCTGACGTTCTCGAAGCTCGGGCTCAATCTGCGCCTGACGGTCAACATTCCGGTCAATGCGCTGGAGAAGATGCGCGTCGAGGACATCGTCCGCAGCCACCAGCCGCAAGCGTCCAAATGGGCGGGCCTGATCATCGACGTGCCGGAAGAGCAGATCGTCACCGATCTGGCGCTCGCCGGCGAACTTGCCACCCGCCTCGAGCGCTGCAACGTCCGTCTGGCGATCGACGATTTCGGCCGCGGCATGTCCTCGCTCGCCCGCCTCGGCGAAATGCCCTTCGCCGAGCTCAAGCTCGACCGCTCCTTCGTCGCCGACTGCGGCTCCGACCGGGTCAACGCACCGCTGTGCAAGACGGTGATCGACCTCGCCCACAATTACGGGCGCGTCGCCGTCGCCATGGGCATCGAGAAAGCCGCCGACGCGATGGCGCTGGTCAGCATGGGCTGCGATTACGGCCAGGGCTTCCTGTTGGGCCAGCCGATGCCGGAAGAACGCTTCATTTCGCTGTTGCGCCAGCGCGCCGGCGCCAACGGCCGCACGCTGACCCCCGCCGGCAAATAGACCTTTCCGCTTGCAGGCCTGGCGCGGCCGGCAGGTCCCGCCGGCGCAACGATCAATGCGTCCAGGCGTCGCGGCGCTTGAAGGCAAAATTGTCCGAATAGGACATGACGCGCCGAGCTTGCGGCTTGGCCTCGAACGCCTGATAGGCGATGCCGTGCCGCTCGCAATAGGCCACCGCCTCGGCCTGCGTTTCGAACCGTAGCCGCAGTTGCTGGCGCATGTCGCCGGAGGATGTCCAGCCCATCAGCGGTTCGACCTGGCGCGGCTCCTCGAGGTCGAATTCCACCACCCAGCGCTTGGTGTTGGCCTGGCCCGACTGCATCGCCGTCTTGGCGGGCTTGTAGATGCGCGCGGTCATGAAGAACCCTTCTCGAGCTGCTGCCGAAATCTGCCCGTATGAGACGTCTGCTTCGTATAAATCGGAAGCGGCAGACTGGCAATGCGTCCTGGTCCCGTTGCTACCAGGACATTCCCGTCGCCATGAAGGCTATTGCGCTGCCGTCAAAGCAAGGCGATCAGACAAAAAGAAGCCCCCGGCAGTTTCCCGCCGGGGGCTCCAAACTAGCTAACCTTGATCAGACGAGATCAGGGATAGAAGTTACGCTGCGCGCGGAACATGCCGGCCCAGAAGCCCTTGTCCTGGAACGTGCCGTACGTGGCAGTGGTCGAACCAGCGAACGCGGTCTGAACCTTCGAGTACACAACATCGACGCTCAGGTCGAGGTTGGTAACCGGGGTCCAAACAGTGCGCGAACCGATCTGGTAAGCGCTGAAGTTCGCACTGCCGGCGGTGCCGGCACCAGCAACCACGGCGAGAGCCGCGCTGGCGGCATCGCTGTAACGGAGCCGACCATAGCCACCGTACAGCGACGTGCGGAGGTTCGACACCCAGTAGTGCTCGAAGCCACCAGTGAAGTGGTAGCCGGTCGACAGTTCCATCGCAGTAGTACCAGCCGCACCCGTGAACACGGCGTCAAACACCGGGCCGAGAGCAGTGTTGGTCGCTGCCACGAAACCGGTCGTCAGCGCGAACGCACCGATACCACCCGCGCCGGACTGGCTGAACAGGTAGTTAGTGGCGCCCTTGGCGTAAGTGCCCTGCATGACGATGTTGTCACCCTTGCCGAGCATCGGAAGGTTGATCTTCAGACCGCCGCCGAAGGCATAGCCCGTGGCGTTGGCAGTCGTGTTGGTCGCGAGGGTGTTGACGCCGTACACATCATGGATTGCACCCATGATCTGCGCGCTGCCCCAAGCCTGGTCGATGCGGAGGTTGGCGACAACATCCGGCCAACGACGGCCGCCGTAAGTCGCCGTGTTGCCAGCGACCGCGTTGGCAATCGCCGAACGACGCACGGTCGGATCTTCCGCCGCGATCGAAGCCGACAGACCGTTTCCGAGCTGCGCGGTATAGCCGAACACGCCGATGCCGCCGCCGGCCTGAGCCGAGGTGATATACGGGGTGAAGTTCGAGTAGCCCTGGCCGTCGAACTCGAAGAACGATGCAGTCGAACCGGCGGTGAAGCCGGCGAACTGGATGAACGCGAAGTTCGAGAACGGGGTCGAGTACGGGGTGCCACCGACGGCGCCGCCGTTGGTCTGCATCGCCGCGATGATCGCATACGAGCGCAAGGTGCCGTATTCGGTCTGCGAACGCGCATCCAGCGTGAAGCCGGCGCGGGTACGCATCGTCTGGAAGTCACGAGCCGGCGTGTCGAAGTTCTGCGAACGATACGGGTTGAACGAACCACCCGCGTTGAAGTTGATTTCGGCGCGCACGAAGCCGCCGACCTTAAGGCAGGTATCGGTGCCCGGGATGTAATAGAAACCCGCACCGTACAAGCTACAAATCTTCACGTACTGGACCGGCTTGGCCTTGACGGGAAGATCGGCAGCCTGGGCGCCAGTCATCGCAACGAGACCCGCTGCGGTGCCGAGCAAAAGGCTTTTCACCATCTTCATCTTGAACCTCCAAAACATTGTTTCTTGTGAGAGGGTTCCGTATCCGCCCAGTGCGACAGCACCGATGGAACTTCCCCTTGCTCCCCGCACCCCGGAAAACGTTTCCGGAAAGCCACGACACGGGGATGCCCCCTTCCGTCGCAATCCGGACATTAGCGAAAGGTCCCTAGGGCGCAATGAAGAAGCGCCTCCCCCACAGGCTCAGGGGTCGCTTTTCGACCGAGTGTTGCGCAAAAAACACGCAAATGAGATCGGA
>JAQSCR010000011.1 GCA_029945495.1 Pseudolabrys sp.
TTCTGCCACCATTGCCAAATCTGATGGCATGTTGGCACTCCGGGCGGACGACTTTCCTGTTAGGTGTGGGAGCAGGCAGGAGTGACCATCGGTTTCCTAAACCGAAGGTCGGAGGTTCGACTCCTCTCGGGACCACCACGCACTCACCGGAATTGGCAGAGACGGAGACTATGTCGAATAGGGCCCCGTTGCGGGGCCTTTTTCCACCTGTGAATCGTCGCACCGCGTCTGTCGGAGCGTGTCTGGACCAATTTCGCCTCCTGTCTCTGGCGCCAAAAATTCTGTTCCTGGGAGGCAGACGGGACTAAATTGAAGCTTGCGTAGGATCGTTGGGCGCCCCCTGACAAAGGCCGCGCGCCTAAATGCGATCGTCAGCCTTGGGGTACCAAGCCCAGTGTTGCGCTCTGCTGCGACAATAGGAGCGGGGCATCCCGCAGGTTTGCGACCACGACTCCGCGCGTCTACCAGATCAGGCTGCGGAATGCGAGCGAGATCGTCGTAGCATCGGCTTTGAACGAGACGGGTAAGGCGGAACTGACGCTGCGGCGTATTCATAATCGATTTTGCTGAAGCGCGGCTGACGCTCAAGCTTTCGTCGTCATCGCAAAACGGTCAACACTGAGGACCAACTTTTTCCGCCTCTAGCAGCAGCTCTATTCTCACAGATGCAATGGCATGGTGAAAACGAAAAGTGTTTCGTCGGAAGTAGAGCTGACTTCAAGTCTGCCGCCGTGCGCCTGAGCGATCTGCGAGGCGATGTGAAGACCTAGTCCGAGCCCTTGCCGGCTATCTCGGATATCTCCGCGGAAGAAGGGCTCGAACAATCGGTGCATCGCTGCTTCGGGGATGGGTTCGCCCGCATTTGCGACCAAAAGCTCGAAGGTGCCGCTCTCGGTTGCGGCTCGCACGCGCACCGGCTTGTCTGGCGCGCCATGCGTCAAAGCATTGCCGATCAGGTTCGAGGCTAGTTGACCGATGCGAGTTCGATCGCAATCAACGGGTTCCGTGATTGCCATGCTGGTTTCGATAATGCGTCCAGGCGATGCTGTCCGTAGTTCGTCGAAAACCTGTTCCAGGACAGGCTCCAGCGGACGGCTCGCGTCGCGGCTGAGAGTGATGCCGCCGCCGAGCCGACCGCGCGCAAAATCCAAAATGGTGTCGATAAGGTCCGACATGCGGGTGACCGTGGAATTGATCATATCGAGGACGCGAAGGTCCTTGTGGTCCCGCAGCGCGCCCGAGCGCTGCAGGAGCCTGGCGCCGGCGCTGATAGCTGCCAACGGATTACGCAGGTCATGACCAAGTACGGCAATAAATTGCTCTCTAAGGTTCGCCGTTTCGCGTTCGCTTGTAAGGGATTCAGTAGCGCTTGCCCGGGCATCGACGAGTTCACGTTCGTAGCGCCGTCGGTCCGTCGCCTTGATCACCACCAGACGCGTAGATGACAGCGTTCCTTCAGGCGTGCGCTGCTCGACTGCGTTGGCTATCACAGGGAGCCGTTCGCCGCCTTCGGTCACGAAGTCGAGGGCGAACTCGTTGAAGAAGCCCTGCATCCGCAACAGCGGTGCGATGTGCGTTTCATAGTAGATGCGACCGGCCATATTAAGAAACTGGTGGAGGCGCTTGCCGGCGAAGTGACTCCGCGAATATCCAGTCCAGGTGCACAGTGTTTGGTTGACCTTGGCGATGCGACCGTCAGAAGAAAGGACCAGGTATCCACAGGGGGCATTTTCGAACAGGTCCTCGAAGTCCTCCGAGGCGAATTCGGATGAGGCGGTCAGGTCAGACAAAGGCTTGTATCGCCGAAACGACTTCTCGCGGGGCACTGAGGTTGGGGCAGTGGCCCGTGGCGTCTAATACGACCATAGTGCTTCCGGGGATCTGGCGATGCACGAATTCGCCGACTTCCATGGAGGCTATGATGTCCTCCTTGCACTGGAGTATCAACGTTGGCACGGAGATCTTCGGCAGGTCGGCCCGGTTGTCGGACGTGAAAGTGACGCGGGCAAACGCCCTGGCTATATCAGGATCGGTGCGGCAAAAGCTGTTAGTCAGTTCCTCGCCGAGCTCTGGCCGATCGGGATTACCCATGATGGACGGCGCCATGGCGGCGGACCAGCCCATGTGGTTGTCCTCCAGAAATTCGAGAAGTTCTGCGATCTGCTTCTCGTTGAAGCCGCCGACGTAATCGCCTTCATCGATGTAGCGCGCCGAAGGGCCGACGAGAACCAATTGCCCGAACATACCGGGCACCTTGAGGGTGGCCAAAATGCCGATCATTGCGCTGACAGAATGACCGACAAACACGGCATCCTTCAGGTTCAGTTCATGGCCAATCTCGATGATGTCCTCTGCGTAGCCGGAAAGCGCCGAATACTTCCGGTTGTCGTAGGCAGAAAGGTCAGAGCCTCCGGCCCCAACGTGATCGAAAAGCACCACCTTGAAATCGTTTTCGAATTCGGGCACCACAAAACGCCACATGTTCTGATCGCAGCCGAAACCGTGAGCGAAAACCATAGCGCGGTCGCCGTGTCCACTGACGCGGACGTTGTTTCTGGCCAAGATGCTCAACGATCGATCCTTTAACTTCCCCGCGCCCACATTACGCCGGTCTGGCGGGGAGGGCCACTAATATTCCAGCTGGAATCCGGCCTTGCAACAACCGGTGCCGGGGTTGATTTCAGCTTTGAGTTCCCGCGCAGCCAGACGGCAAGGTCGCATTCTGCTCGCTCGGCAGTGAAGAAGGTTGTTAAGAAGGATGGCCGCCTTGATTTTCTGGTGGCGCCGAAAGTTGGCAATGCCAAGGTCAAAGGTAGAATAATCATGAAAGCCGACAGCCAGTGGCGAGGCTCGCCCTCGCGGTTGTCGATGCCGTCGCGGTGGCGCTGGCCAAAGGCGGGGCGGACTTTCTCCGTGCCATTTCGAGACGACCGCGTGCCTGGCACGTAGTTCGAGTCCTCTCAGGACCACCATGCACTCTTGCAGTTCGCAAGAGACGGAGACTATGGTGAAAAGGCCTCCATTGCGGGGGCCTTTCTCCACTGTCGTGGCTTGATAAGTGGTAGCCGACGGCGAGATGTCCGATTTAGCCCCTCAGTCTCTTGCGGCAAATATTCTGTTCCTGGCGGCCTCGCACCTCACAGAACACTAGTCGGGCCCGCATGGTGGTGCCGTGAACTGCTGCCCGTATGGTTAGTCGCGCGGTGCCAGCCCCAGCATTGCGCTTTGTTGTGACCAATCGAGCGGGGCATTACGTAAGTTCGCTATCCCGACTCCGCGAGGGAGGCGCCCATCTATCGCGGCGTTCACTAAATCGGGCGCGAGAAATGCGAGCGAAATCGTCATGTTCACCTGACGAATGGTGCAGCTTTCTCTGGCAGCTATCTGCTCAGCATCTGGGATCGTGCCGGCAACCAATTCACTAAGCCAATGCCGTCCCTTCGCGATTGCGGTGATGAGCTTAGTGCGAGCTTCTGCTCGGATCGGCCGTGGATCCCGTCGAGATGACCCCGAGGCTGGCGGAATGATCTCTCGTGGCTGCTTCGAAGGGGCCTTCTTCCAAGCGATCGTCAGTACGGTTGGCTCGGTGCCGTCTTCAACTTTTTGTCTCCGCACCTTGTTTCCGGACGCAGCGTCGGCATGCGATGCCTTGGCGGCAAGTTGAATAGCCAGATAATCTTGCCTTACGTCTACACGCGATACCCGGGATGAGATTATATCGCGGTTATCGCTGTCTGCTTCCTGTCCGTCGCCGGCAGTTATTCCAAGGTGCTTACGAACAGCGCCGGTAATCAATTTCTCAATCTCGGCGGCGGGTACGCGATTTAGTTTCGGCGTCTTACCCGACTGACCCTGCTTTAGTAGCGATGAGATATAGTATCGATAGCGCACCCCGTTCTTGGTAGCGTAAGTGGGCGTCATCCGATTGCCGCGCTCATCATAAATCCGACCCATCAGTAGGGAGTCGGTAGACATTCTCATTGCAGAAGTATGGTTGCGCTGATGGTCAAGCCTTGCTTGCACCGCATCGAATAGCTTCCGATCGAGGATGGCGGTTTGCTCGCCCGGGAAGATCTCACCCTTGAATTGAACTTCGCCGACGTAGAATCGGTTACGGAGGAAGTGTGCGAGTGGCCCCAGGGTGAATGGAATCCCACCGATCGTCCGTCCCGTGGATAAAGGCCGAACTTTCGTTCTGACGCCACTTGTCCTCAGATCCGCCAACAAGAGGGTTAGACTTCCCAGCTCTAGGTAGCGGCGAAAGATGTGCCGTACGACCTTGGCTTCATCCTCAACGACGGAGATTTTTCGATCCTTGGCGTAGTATCCCAACGGGACCACGCCGCCCATCCACAGACCTTTACGTTTAGAGGCGGCGATCTTGTCCCTGATGCGCTCGGAAGTGACCTCGCGTTCGAATTGCGCAAATGACAACAGCACGTTCAAGGTGAGGCGGCCCATCGAGGTTGTGGTGTTGAATTGCTGGGTCACGGAGACAAACGAGACGCCGTGGGCATCGAACAATTCGACCAGCTTGGCGAAGTCGGCGAGCGAACGCGTTAGACGATCGACTTTGTAAACGACGATGATCTTGACCTTGTGCGACTTCACATCCGCCAGGAGCTGCTGAAGGGCAGGACGGTCTGTCGACCCTCCTGAGAATCCGCCGTCGTCGTACCTGGTGCGAACAAGCGTCCAGCCGGCGTGGGCTTGGCTCTTGATATAGGCTTGAGCCGATTCATACTGTGCGTCGAGCGAGTTGAAATCCTGATCGAGGCCGGCATCGGTCGAAACGCGGGTGTAAATTGCACACCGGACTGTTTCGCCGTCCGGGGCGGTCATGATTTGACCTCCGCAGTGGATTTATCTCTCAGTCCGAAGAAGCGAGGACCATTCCATTTAGTGCCGGTGATGGCGAAGGCGATCTTGGACAGACTGTCATAGATCTTGCCGTTCCAGGCAAAGCCAGCATCAACCACCATCACCCGATGCGGCTGACTGTTCCACTCTCTCATTAGGATAGTGCCAGACTTTAAACTGGTTCGCCGCTGCTCATGGTTTGCGGTCAGGCGGATCGCATCAATATTGGCACCGCCGGATCCAATCTGCTTGAGCAGGCGAATGGTTGCCGCGTCGAGGTCGCCGTGAGCCTCGGCTTGCATCCGATAGGCGAGGATTCCGGCAAGCAAGTGCCGGGGGAGATGATCGGGAGGATACCCCCGGAAGGCGCCTTTCCATCGCGTTCGCAAGCCTTTGAGATCGAGATCCCGTAAATGCGCGATCTCGACCTCCAGGGATGGCTGTTGACCCCTTCTGGTCGGCTTTTTCCGGCGCATGGATTACGCCGGGGTCTTTGGCGTACTCGCCGCAGACTGGGGCGTGCCGCCGTTGATCCGATAAGTTCGGCCGTTCTTCCCTGCTTCGGAAACAAGAACTAAACCTAACTTTTTACGCACGACACCGGCCAGGAAGCCGCGAACGGAATGCTGCTGCCAGCCCGTCGCTTTCATCATCTCATCAATCGTGGCGCCTGAGGGCATCCGTAGCGAGGCTATGACCCTGGCTTGCTTGCTGTCGGTACGGCCCGAAGCGGCTGCCTCGGATTGTTCGTGCGTGGCCTTCTGAGCGCGGATAGGGGATTTCGGCTTGCTGGTTATGACCGCAACCTTGCGCGCAGTTTTGCGACCTGGGGCGGTTTTTGGGACTTTGGCCGTTGTCTGCCGCTTAGTGCTTTGCTTTGTCATGAGGCTTTCCTTCGGTTTCGCGGCGTAAGCGCCGTCACCACCGAAGGCCCCGTCACGGACAAATAGCCGGCGGGGCAGGGTACCTGGGCGTCTCGGCCGCCAGGAACGGCGACAGCAACGCTCCAATCACTCA
>JAQSCR010000012.1 GCA_029945495.1 Pseudolabrys sp.
CGCTTCGCCCAGGAAATCATCGTGCTGGTGCAGGGCGCGGTGTTCACCAAGGGCACGCCGAAGGAAATCATGAGCAACGAAGACGTGCGCGCGGTCTATCTCGGCCAGGAAGGCCACGACGCGGCCCAGCGGGGAGGCAATCATGTCTAGTCAAGATTTGGCTGATCCCGTCCTGCAACTCGACAAGGTCTTTGCCGGCTATGGCGAGACCGTGGTGCTGGAAGATATCCAGTTCTCGCTCGCCGTCGGCGAAACGGTGTCGGTGATCGGCCGCAATGGAGTCGGCAAGTCGACGCTGCTCGCCACCATCATGGGCCACACCACCTTGCACGGCGGCCGCATTACGCTCCACGGCAAGGATATATCGTCGCTCGCCACCTATCGGCGCGTCACTGCGGGCTTGGGGCTGGTGCCGCAGGAGCGCGAGATTTTTCCGTCGCTGTCGGTGCGCGAAAACATGGACGTCGCGGCGCGGCCGGGACCGTGGACGCTCAAGACCGTGTATGAATTGTTTCCCCGCCTGGCCGAGCGCGCCGAGAACCGCGGCAATCAACTGTCCGGCGGCGAACAGCAGATGCTGGCGATCGGCCGCGCGCTCATTGGAAACCCGAGCGTGCTGTTGATGGACGAACCGTCCGAGGGCCTGGCGCCGGTGATCGTCGAGGAACTGGCGCGCGCGGTGAAAAAGCTGACGCAGGCCGGCGAGATGGCGCTGATCCTGGTCGAGCAGAATTCGCGGCTGGCGCTCGATATCGCGCCGCGCGCGGTTGTCATGGACCGCGGCCATATCGTCTTTGACGGGCCGAGCGCTGCCTTGCGCGACAATCCGGCCAAGCTCGAGCAATTGATCGGTGTGGTCAAAGCCTGACGCGCGCGGCGGCTGTGCATCCTGATTTGGGCGGCCGCCCACCATTGCAATTTCCCCGCTTCGGTCGCATAGCCTAATCACATAGCAGCGAAGGGCAGGCCGACATGAAGCGCAGCACCGACCGTATCCTCACCACCCATGTCGGCAGTCTGATCCGTCCGCCCGCCTTGCAGGATTTCCTGCGCCTGGTGCAGGGCGGCAAGCCCTACGACGAGAAGGCTTACAACGCGTGCCTGACCTCGTCGGTCGCCGAGGTGGTGCGCCAGCAGGCCGACGCCGGCGTCGACGTGATGAGCGACGGCGAGTTCGGCAAGTCGATCTCGTGGGCGCAATATGCACTGACGCGCCTCTCCGGGTTCGAGCGCCGGCCGATCAAGGAGGACAAGGCCAATCCGTTCAAGCGCGGCGCCGACCGCACCAAGTTTGCCGATTTTTATGCCGAACTCGACGCCAAGGAAGGCGTGGCGACCGTCAGCGAAGCGATCTGCACGGGCCCAATAAAATATACCGGCCAGGCCGAGCTGCAACGCGACATCGACAATTTCAAAGCCGCGCTCAAGGGCGTGAAGTCGGAAGAGGGCTTCCTGCCGGTGGCGGCGCCGGCCAGCGTCATTCCCGACCGTAAGAACGAATACTACAAGAACGACGAGGAATTGCAGGCGGCGATCGCCGACGCCATGCGCACCGAATACAAGATGATCATCGACAATGGTCTGTTGGTGCAGCTCGACGATGCGCGCCTCGCGGTCACCTATGACCGCATGGTGCCGCCGGCGACGTTCGACGATTACAAGCGCTGGCTTAGCCAACAGGTCGACATCATCAATCACGCCATCGAGGGCCTGCCGGCCGACCGCATCCGCTATCACGTCTGCTGGGGCAGCTGGCCGGGCCCGCATGTCTCGGACGTGCCGCTCAAGGACGTCGTCGATCTGATCCTCAAGATCAAGGTCGGCGCCTATGTCATCGAAGGCGCCAATCCGCGCCACGAGCACGAGTGGAAAGTCTGGCAGAACGCCAAGCTCGGCGCCGGCCAGGTGCTGATCCCGGGCGTCATCAGTCACGCCACCAATGTGGTCGAGCATCCGGAACTGGTGGCCGAGCGCATTGTTCGCCTGGCGAAAATCGTCGGCCGCGAGAATGTCATCGCCGGCACCGATTGCGGCTTCGCCCAAGGGCCATTCTATCGCCGCGTCCATCCGACGGTGATGTGGGCGAAGCTGGAAGCGCTGGCCGAAGGCGCTCGGATCGCCAGCAAGGAACTCTGGTAGGCGGCTGGGCGAGGTCGCGCTCTTGCGCTAAGCTTTAAGGCGAACGGCGCGGTCACGACGCCGAACAGCCGGGAGCGACCCCATGAATGTCAGCGCGAGCCCTGCGGGTAGCCTCGCCATTCCGTTCGATCACCAGCGTCTCGACCGGCTGATGGACGAGGCCGGCATCGACGTCGTGGTCGCTACCTCGAAGCACAATGCGCAGTATCTCACCGGCGGGCACCGCGCCGATTTCTTCGACTACATGGATGCGACCGGCGTCAGCCGCTATCTGCCGGTCTTTGTGTATCCGAAGGGGGCGCCGGAAATGGCCGCCTATATCGGCCACCGGCTGGAAAAATTTCAGACGCAGAACAATCCGTTGTGGGTCTCTGAGGTGCAGGTGACCTCCGGCAGCTCGGTCGACGCCATGCAGAAGGCGGTCGACTATATGCGCAAGGCAGGGCTAAAGCCCAAGCGCATCGCCGCCGAATATGGCTTCCTGCCGTTCGACGCCGCCAATGTCCTGCGCGCCGCTTATCCGAATGCCGACTGGGTCGATGCGCTGTTCGTTCTTGAGCGCCAGCGCGCCAAGAAATCCGCGGCCGAGCTGGCCAAGCTGAAGGCCGCATCGGAAGCGGTGCTCGCATCCATGCAGGCGGTGATGGCCGGCCATGGCGAAGGCGCGACCAAGCAGCAGATCGCCGATGCCTTGCGGCTTGAGGAAGTCAAACGCGGCATGACGTTCGAATATTGCCTGATTACCGCCGGCACCAGCCTCAACCGCGCGCCGTCCGATCAGAAGCTCGCGCCGCGCGACATCCTGTCGATCGACTCCGGCGGCAATTATAAAGGCTATATCGGCGACATATGCCGCATGGCGATCCTCGGCGAGCCGGATGCCGAACTGGTCGATTACCTCGGCGAGATCGAGACCATCCAGCGCGCGGCGATGAAGCCGATCAAGGCCGGCGCGATGGGCCGAGAGATCTATGCCGCCGGCGAGCCGTTGCGCGCCAAATCGAAGCATCACAATCACATGGATTTTCTCGCGCACGGCATGGGCATGGTCAGCCATGAGGGACCGCGCCTGACCGATCATGGCCCGGTGCCTTACCCGAATGAATACGCCGATATGCCGCTCGAAACCGGCATGGTGGTGTCGGTGGAAACCACGCTGCTGCATCAGAACCGCGGCTTCATCAAGCTGGAAGACACCGTGGTGGTGACGGAAACCGGCCACGAAATCTACGGCGAGGGCCTGCGCGGCTGGAACAGGATGGGGACGGGATTGTAATTCTGTCGCCGCCGCGAAAATTCTGTCGTCCCCGCGAAGGCGGGGACCCATACGCCGTGTCCTATCGGTAGCGCAGGGGCTATGGGTCCCCGCCTTCGCGGGGACGACAGCTTTATTTATCGCTTCGTCATTCGGTCGGCTTCCGCGGCCAAATCCTTCAGCGCATCGCTCACCGTCACCGGATAGTCGATGCCCTGCTGCAACTGCCGCAACGGCTCCGGCAGGCGCGCCAGATCGCGCGCGGCGCGCTCGCGGATTTGCGCCAATGTCGGTGCCGCGCCGACGCGCTTCCCGCCGCGCATCACTTCGACGATCAAGGGTTCGCCCGGCTGCTTGTCGCCTTCGAGAGTCAGCATGTCGCCAGCCATACGGCCGTCGCTGTCGTAGCTGCGCCAGACCTGCTTGCGGCCGGGCCAGGTTTGCTTGCCTTCCGACAATTTGCGTTTCGGCACGCCGCGATACTCCTGCAGCTTGTAGGCGCAGTCGAGCGAGGGCGCATCGATCGAGGCGGCGAGGTTGACGCCGATGCCGAAGCCGTCGATCGGCGCGCCGTCTTTCATCATGCCTTGCAGCACGTCTTCGTTGATGCCGCCCGAGACCAGGATGACGGTGTCCTTCATGCCGCCGGCGTCGAGAATGGCGCGCACCTTCTTCGACATGGCTGTGAGATCACCTGAGTCGATGCGCACGCCCCGAATGGCGATGCCGTCTTTCTTCAGGCGCGGCGCCAGTTCGACCACTTTGCGGGCGCCGGCTTCGGTGTCGTAGGTGTCGATCAACAGGATCACGCCCTCGGGCCGCGCGCGCGCGAAAGTCTCGAACGCTTTCATCTCGTCGCCATGCACCTGGACGAAAGAATGCGCCATGGTGCCGACGATCGGGATGCCATAGCGCTGGCCCGCCAGCACATTGGCGACGCTGTTGAAGCCGGCGATGTAGCTGGCGCGCGCCGAAAAATTGCCGGCTTCGGCGCCATGCGCGGTGCGCAAGCCGAAGTCGGACAAGATCTTGCCCGGCGCGGCCAGCACCATGCGTGCCGCCTTGGATGCGATTAACGTCTGGAAATGCAGGATGTTGATCAGCCGTGATTCGACCAGTTGCGCCTGCGGCAATGGCGCGGTGATGCGCAACAGCGGCTCGTTGGGAAAGCAGACGCTGCCTTCGGGTATTGCACGCACGTCGCCGGTGAAACGGAAGTCCTTGAGATAGTCGAGCAGGTTGTCGCGGAAGCGTCCGGTGCTCTTGAGCCAGTCGATCTCATCGGCCGAGTAGCGCATGGTCTCGAGAAATCGAAGCGCGTCCTCCAGCCCCGCCGCGAGCAGAAAGCCGCGCCGCGCCGGCAGCCGCCGCACGAAGAATTCGAACACGGCCTGGCCATCCTCACCATTGTCCAGATAGGCCTGGACCATGTTGAGTTCGTACAGATCGGTGAGGAGAGGGCTGGTCGTCATAGACTTACGTTTACGGCTTGCCGGCCCAGATGCGCAAGGTGGTCTGCCCGTGGCTGCCATGCACGAGGATATCGTCGCCCGGCTCGGCGACGCTGTTGTCCGCGAAGGGATAGAACTCGGCATGCCAGCTCGAGCCTTCGCCGGTGCGCGGCACGTTCTCATAATAGCTGTCGGCATCAGTGCGAATACGGACCCACTGCACCACGCCGTTAGCGCGTTCTTTGGCGCGCAAAGTCAATTGCGCGCGGCGGCCGGGAAACGGCCCGCCATCGGCAAAGGTGAAGGTGAACAGGTCGGCGGCGGCGCTGCTCAGGCTCAGCAGCGGGTTCTCGATCGCCAGCGCATAGCTCGGCGCGACCAGCCGGTTGAACAGCGACAGATCGAAACCGTCGACCGCACCCATGCGCAACGTTCCGGCACCGCCGTAATAGGCGAGCGCGATGCGGACCGCGCCGCGATAGGGGATGATCGCCGCACCAGGCTTCAACAGCCGCGGCACCACGTCTTCGGTCACCAGCAGCATGCCTTCGCCGATCAGCGCGTCGCTGATGATTTCCGAGACGAAGACATCGGCCGGGCCGCTGAGGTCCTCGCCGATGCGCAGTTCGCTGGAGTGCTTGCCGATGATGCGGACCCGGTCGGCGTAGCCGTTGGCGGCGACGATCGCCCGCGCGCGCTCGGCGATCAGCGGGTTGGCTTCGCAGGCGATCACCTCGGCTGCTCCCGCGCGCGCCGCCATCATGGCGAGGATGCCGGTGCCGGCGCCGACTTCGAGCACGCGCATGCCGGGTTCGATCGCGGCCTGGAGGGCCGCGTCATAGGCCTCGTTGCGGGCCCGGTCCAGAATGATGGTGGCGTGCCACTGTGGCACGCTTTCGCTCATGAGGCTGGCGGCAATCGTTGCGACTTCCGGATCGTCCGGGGCGTCGGCAATGGCGCGGTAACAGAGCGCGCGGGCCTTCTCGGTGGCGGG
>JAQSCR010000013.1:0-2323 GCA_029945495.1 Pseudolabrys sp.
CTTGATTGGGCCGATATCGGGTAAACCCGACATCGGCGACGCGGTGCCTGCGGGCGAGGGGATTACGCACCCTTTGCTCCCGGGCGGCGCCGGACCCCGCCCGGAGACATTAGGACCTCCCGCGAGGAGCTCGCTGATGGTGCGAAGCAGCCTAAGGAGGCTAGCCGCCAGAAGCGCGGCCCGGCTGCCGGAAGACACCGCGATGGAGCGCCGCGGGGCGTGCACGTCTTGCCGGACGTGCCCGCGCCGCCAAGCGCGGAGTTGAGATGTTGCGTCACGCGGCGCTCCATCCCCTCGGCTTTTGCCGAGGGCCGAAAGGGAAGGCGGCCTGCCCGGGGCCTTAAAGAATACGGGCGATGGCGCTTGGCTGTTTGAAAATTGAGTTAAGGCGACGACCCAACACTGTCATGCCCGGGCTTGACCCGGGCATCCATGATGAGGTGCGTCACACAACAGCCTTGCGTAAGATTGCTGGTGCCGAGCAGCCTCATGGATTGCCGGGTCAAGCCCGGCAATGACAGCAGCTAACGCAGGACACTTCTCTACTCCGCCGCCGCGCTTTTGCTCGCCGGCAAATCCAGCAAATCTAAATTGAACAGCCGCAGCGCGTTGCCGCCGAGAATATTGCGCTTGGCGCTCTCCGACAAAAACGGCAGATCGTAAATCGTCGACGGCAGGTCGAAATCCCAATGCGGATAATCCGACGAATACAGAAGCTGCGTCTCCGCCTTGATCATGCGGAACGTCGTCTCCAGCGCGCCCATGTCGGTCATTTCCATCGGCTGCGAGGAAAAGAACATGTCGCGCATGTAGTCGCTCGGCAGCTTCTTCAGCGCCGGCGCTTCCGAAGAGCGCATCATGTATTCATTGTCGAAGCGCTGCATCATGAACGGAATCCACGCCAGCCCGCTTTCGATCCACAGCACTTTGAGTTTGGGAAAACGCTCCGGCAGGCCGTTGGTGATCCAGTTGGCCATATGCACCATGTTGTAGAACACGAAGCCGAGCGCATGCACGGCAATGAACTTGTTCATCAGGCCGACGGTGTTGTCGTTCCAGTTATAGCCGGCATGAAACGCCAGCGGCAGGTTCATCTCCTCCAAGAGCGCATAGGTCTTCATGTAGGAGTTGTGATGCACCGGCCGGTAGCGCGCCGACGTCACCATGAAGCCGACCACGCCTTTGGCGCCGCCGAATTCCTGCACCATCTTGTACGAGGCTTCCGCGTCGTTGAACGGCAGATACAGCATCGAGCGGATGCGCGGCTCATGCGCCAGCACGCGTTCGCACAGCCAGCGGTTATAGGCGCGCGCCAGGGCGACCTCGACCTCGACCTGCGGATGCAGGCCCAGTTGCAGCATCGGTGTCGGGAACATCACCGCGATGTCGATGCCGATGGCGTCCATCCAGCGCATCGCCAGCGAAATATCGCGATGCCGGTCTGTCGGCGTCTTCTCCAGGCCGCGCGTGGCGTAGCGCATGACGCGGCCGCCCATGTCCTGATAGCCGACGCCGCCCGGCGACAGCACGCCCGGTCCCTTGGCGCTGGCCTGGCGTGCGCTGCGCGCCAACTGCTGGATCACCGGGTCGTCCATGTATTCGAGAATCTCGTCGATCGCCTCGGTCTCGTAGTGATGCGAGTCGACATCGACGATCGGGAAATTCTTGTAGCCGCGCTCGGCTGCCTGCTTCGACGCATGCGCCAGCAGCTTGGAGGTGTCGAATTCCGCGACCTCCATGCGGCGGAAATCGGAAAGGGGGAGATCCATGATTCTTATTGTCCTTTAAGATCGACCCGACCAGGCTTGCCACATGCCGAGCTCGAACACCTGCAAGTTCACCGCCTTCAGCATCGCCGTCACCGTGACCATGACTTCGGTCGCGGTCACCGCGGCGCCGGCGGGAAACGCGGCGAGGGCGCCTTGCTCCTCGACGCGCTCGGCATAAAGTCGCACGGCGCGCGCCAGCATCTCCTGCACTTCCGCATCGCTCAGCCGGGTCATTTCAATCTGCGACGACATAGATGTCCTCCCCGCGCCGTTCCACCTTGAAACTCTTCAGCTTCAGTTTGCGGTCGGCGGCGCATTCGCCGGTCTTGATGTCATATTCGTAGCCGTGCCACGGGCAGACGAAATGCATCTCGTCCTTGGCAAAACGCTGGCCCTGAAAGGTGCGGTCGGGCGCGATCACATCCTCGACCTTATGCATCATGACGCCTTCGCAGGCCGGTCCGCCCTGATGCAGGCAGAGATTTTCATAGGCAAAGAACTGACCTTGCCAGTGGAACACGCCGATCTCGCTCTCGCCGTGACTGACAATGCGG
>JAQSCR010000013.1:2333-5794 GCA_029945495.1 Pseudolabrys sp.
TCGCCATCGGGGAATTGCGAAATCTTGGCGACGAAGACGTCGGTCATTGAAGCATCCCGGTTCCTGAGCGTGGAAAAAGTATGGCACCGAACGCAAGGGTGGGGCAACGAAGCACGCCTTCGCCAAATGCAAACTCAGCCTTGCGTTCTTCCGCATTGTGCAAATGAGACGCTTCCCGCATGGTCGCCGCGTTTTCATCGAGAGAAAGGCCGCCGGCGTGGATTCGATTGCGATGCTGACGGCCATTGCCGGCGCCTATCTGCTCGCCGGTTTCGTCAAGGGCGTGATCGGCATGGGGCTGCCAACGGTGGCGATCGGCCTGCTCGGTCTGGTGATGTCGCCGGCGCAGGCCGCCGCAATCCTGATCGTTCCGTCGCTGGTCACCAATGTCTGGCAGATGCTGGCCGGCGGCCATTTGCTCGCGCTGGTGCGGCGGCTGTGGCCGATGCTCCTCGGCACCTGTATCGGCACCTGGATCGGCGCCGTGCTGGTGCCGCACAGCGGCGGCGGCCAGGCGACGGTCTGGCTTGGCGTCGCGCTGGTGGTCTATGCCGCGCTCGGTCTGTTCAAGGTGCATTTCTCGGTGCCGCCGCGAACTGAGGTTTGGCTCGGGCTGTTGATCGGCGTCGCTACCGGCGCGGTCACGGTGGCGACCGGCGTGTTCGCGCTGCCCGGCGTGCCCTATCTCCAGGCGCTGCGCATGGAGCGCGACAGGCTGGTGCAGGCGCTCGGCCTATCTTTCACGGTCTCGACCGCGACCCTGGCGATAGCCTTGTCGCATGCCGGCGAAATGAAAATGTCGCTGCTCTGGCCGTCGCTGGTCGGCCTGGCCGTCGCGGTGGCCGGCATGGGGCTGGGCCAACTGGTGCGCGGCCGGGTCACACCGGAAACCTTCCGGCTGTGCTTCTTTCTTGGGCTCTTGGCGCTCGGCGCGCATCTGGCGTTGCGCGGCCTGCTCTGAACGGCGGCCCGGCCGCAAATCCCGCTTTACGAAAATTCATTTGCGTGCATATAATTTCCCTCCAGCGTTTGGGGGTATTAATGCCGCATATCGGCGCGCGCGACGGCACCCGGCTGTATGTCGAAGAGGCGGGCGAGGGCACTCCCATCGTCTTCGTCCATGAATATGCCGGCGACTTCCGTACCTGGGAGCCGCAGATGCGGCACTTTTCCCGCGCCCACCGCTGCGTCACCTACAGCCAGCGTGGCTATCCGCCCTCCGATATTCCCGAAGACGGCAGCAAATACGGCCAGGACATCGCCCGTGACGACGTCATCGCGCTGATGGACGCGCTGAAGATCGACAAGGCGCATGTCGTCGGCCATTCGATGGGTGCCGCCACCGCGTTGCATGTCGGCATCCATTATCCCGAGCGCTGCCTGTCGGTGACCGCTGCCGGCTGCGGCTACGGCTCCAGCCCCGATCCGAAAATCGTCGAGGAAACGCGCGCCGCCTCGCGCGCGACCGGCGAGGCCTTTTTGAAGGAAGGCATGGCGGTGATGGCGCCGCGTTATGCCGACGGCGCGACGCGCCAGACCCATAAGCACAAAGACCCGCGCGGCTATGCGGAGTTTGTGCAAATGCTGAGCGAGCATTCCGCCATCGGCCACGCACTGACCATGCTGCATCTGCAGGCCAAGCGCCCGACTCTGTGGGACATGCAAGCGGACTTGAAGAAATTCAAGCCACCGCTGCTGGTGCTGGTCGGCGACGAGGACGATTGGTGTCTCGAAGGCAGCGTGTTCCTGAAACGCAACGTGCCGACCGCCGGGCTCGTCGTCATTCCGCGCTCCGGCCACACCATCACCAGTGAGGAGCCGGCCGCTTTCAACGCCGCGCTCGCGGACCTGATCGCCAATGTCGAAGCGGGGCGCTGGATGTCGCATCGCCCGCCGCAAACGTAGTGCAATGGAGTTCAAGCAATGGATCTGAAACTTAAAGGCAAGACCGCGCTGGTCACCGGCGGCTCGGAAGGCATCGGCAAGGGCATCGCGCTCGCGCTCGCCAAGGAAGGCGTCGACGTCGCCATCTGTGCGCGGCGCAAAGAGCCACTGGAAGCCGCCGCTGCTGAGATCGCAAAGGCGACCGGCCGCAAGATCGTCGCGATTCCCGCCGATCTGCGCAAGGACTCGGACGCCAAGAACTTCATCGAAGCCGCGCACAAGGCGCTCGGCCGCATCGACATCATGATCAACAATGCCGGTTCGGCCGCCGGTGGCGTCATCGAGCATCTCACCGAGGACGATTGGGACAAGGGCCTGCAGCTCAAGTTCATGGGCTATGTGCGCTGCCTGCGCTACGCACTGCCGATCATGGTCAAGCAGGGCGGCGGCCGCGTCGTCAATCTGATCGGTAATGACGGCGTTAAGCCGTCTTATTGGGAAATTTGCCCGGGCGCCGCCAATGCGGCCGGCCAAAACCTCACGATATCGCTCGCCGGCCAATATGGCCGGGACAATGTCTCCTTCGTCGCCGTCAATCCGGGACCGGTGCGCACCGAGCGCTGGGCGGGCCTCGTCGACGCGATGGCGCGCGACATGAAAATCCCGCGCGAGCAAGCCGACAAACTGGCGCCGGCGTCGATCCCGATGGGCCGCATCGCCGAAGTGGAGGAGGTCGCCAATCTCGTCGTCATGCTGGCGTCGCCGCTGATGGAAATGGTCAACGGCACCATGATCGAAATCGACGGCGGTCAGGACAAGGCGTTGATGGACCGTTTCCGCGACCGGCCGAAAGCATGACGCGCAAGAAATCGACTGGTGGTTTTCGAACGCGTGCAAACATGGAGTTGAATTTTTGATCGAGGCTCATGCAAACAAAATGCGCTGTCGTGCCGCATTTCGTGTCATAGGAACCGCTTGGCCCTCGCTTGACAAATCGCGTGCTGCGGCCGGACTATTTGTGCACAAACAAGTAAGCCCGGCCGGACGACCCGTGATCTGACGTTGCGATCCGATTTTGACATGCGGCTCCGCATTGGCGCGGTCAGCCGCCCCCGCAGGGAGGTTTGTTATGCGACCGACGCGTTACCTGATTGCTACTCTGAGTCTTACGCTCGCCGCCGTGTTTGCCGCGCCGGCTTTCGCGCAGGACACCATCAAGATCGGCGAGCTTAACAGCTACAAGGCGCAGCCGGCCTTTCTCGAGCCGTACAAGCGCGGCATGGAGCTGGCGATCGAGGAGATCAACGGCAAAGGCGGTGTGCTCGGCAAGAAGCTGGAATTGATCACGCGCGATGACGGCGCTAATCCGGGCGAAGCGGTGCGCGTCGCCGAAGAGCTGGTGACGCGTGAAGGCGTCGTCATGCTGGCTGGCACCTTCCTGTCCAATATTGGTCTGGCGGTGACCAATTTCGCCGGTCAGAAGAAGGTGTTCTTCCTCGCCTCCGAGCCGCTGACCGACAAGATCACCTGGGCCGACGGCAACAAATACACTTTCCGCCTGCGCGCATCGACCTACA
>JAQSCR010000014.1:0-3583 GCA_029945495.1 Pseudolabrys sp.
AAACAGAGTCGATAAATGTGGTGGGGACTCCCTTATGAAAAAGGTCGCTCATCGAATTTACAAAAATGCGCTTGGGCTGTCGCCAAGTGAGAGGTTGTTTCAATCGTTCAGGCTTTAGAGTGAGATCGAACCCGTTCTCAAAAGGATGATCGGGCACTCCGCGAAATCTTTCGGAGAACCGCTCTGCGTAACAAAAGTCACAGCCCCGTGTGATTTTGGAACAACCAGTTACGGGGTTCCAAGTCGCGTCCGTCCACTCGATTTGCGTACCTATCGACATGTGGGTATCCTAGAACAAAAAGAGAACAAAAGCTATCCTATTCGTCCTAAAATAGATTACGGCCGTTAAATCCTTGATAATTCGTCTGGATTCGACTTTACCAAAGGTTGTGTAAAACAAAAAGAAAAATCTTTAGATGTTAAATTGACAATATTCCCACCAGTATATATACCCATTCCACCTTCTCCAAGCGAGGGGCGTTCTGCAGACGCTCGCTGGACGTGGGGGAGGGGTGGCGCCTGCGGGCGGGGCTCGTAACCCCGCACTCGGGAGGCCTCGGGTAGCCGTCCGTCCCCACTACGGGGGACCGCCTTGAATGGCTGGACGCGGTGCGGATGAACGCTGGCGAAAGCTGGCCGGATCGGGGGCCCAGGAGGGCCTCGTCCGCGCCCGGAAGCACGGCCCCGGGGAATGAAATCGCCACACGTGGAGCGCCGGAAGGCGACGCACCCGATCGTAAGGGTGCGCCCCGCCGTAAGGCGGGCGGAAGTGGATCGCGCCTTTCGGCGCTCCACGCCCTCGCATGTCGGGCTTGCCCGATATGCGCCTCGAAAGAGGGCGAGGGCCGCGTGCATAGCCCGGCGCCGTCTGGCGCGCGGCAACGATCAAACACATCCACAATTCAAACCGGAGATTTTGCATGTCGCCAAAGGACATGACCGCAAAGCTGAAATCCGCGACGCCCGATGTCTCGTCCGTTGTCTCGCCCGAAGCTGACGGCGCGCCGCGGGACATCGACGCATTTCGCCAGGACCTGGCACGGCGCCTGCACATCCTCGTCAGCAATCAGCTGCGGTGTTGGTGCAGTTGCCGCGAGCCGTCCTGCAAGCGTGCCCGCGCCTGTCGCGCGCCGCAGGGCCATTGCAGCAATCGCAAACCGGGCAAGCCTGTGAGCGAAAGACAAAGTGCGCGCAGCCGGGCGATGCTTGCCCGCGCGCTGCGCGAACACGGCGAACGGTTGGATGCCGAGCGGGAGCGGCACACGGGCCAATGAATGGACCGCTTAACCTCGCGCGCCGCGCGGTTACGGCGCGACCAGTTCCGTCCGCCGGTTCAGCGCGCGGCCGTCGTCGGTGGCGTTCGACGCGACCGGCGCGAGGAAACCGACGCCGGCGGCGCGCAGCCGCGTGCGGGCGATTTGGTACGAATTCACCAGCGCGGCGGCGACCGCCTCGGCGCGCCGGCGCGACAGATCCATGTTGTGTTCATAGCTGCCCTGGCTGTCGGTATGGCCGACGATGACGACATTGAGCGCGCTTTGCCCGCGCAACAGCTTGGCGATCTCGTCGAGCGTCGGCTTGCTCTCAGGTTCAAGCGTCCCCTTGTCGGTGTCAAAATAAATGCCGTAGAGCGCAATGTGGCCGGCGTTGCCGAGGCCTTTCGCCATGGCGGCGGCGTCGACCATCTTGTTCTCGATGGCGCCGACCTGCGTCACGATCAGTTGCGCAGTGACGTCGTCATTGTTCTTCGACACCAGCACGGTGGCGTAGGTTTCGCGCGCGCCCTCGGTTTTGTGCGCGGCGAAATAATGGAAGTTGAAACCGTCGACCCACATCATTGGCGCCGGCAGGCCGTCGAGCGCTTCGGTAAACGGAATGCCGCCGCAGACATCGGTGTCGCAGGCGGTGAGCGTCTCGAAGCCGGCTTTGGTCAGCTGCGTCTCGAAGTTGCGCGACACCTCGACGATCGAAGGGCCGGGCGTGGTGCGATAGGCGATGCGGGTGACGCGGCCTTCCGGCTTGCGCTCGTCGGCGGCCTTGCCGTCCTTGAACGGTGCCGCCTGCAGCCGCGTCGCGTCGAAATCCTTGACCTGATAGCCGGTAATCGCGCTGCCGGAAAAGCGGCCGATGCCGGGGAAATCGCGGGCGCCGGCGACGTCGCGCTGTTGCGCCTGCACGGCTGCGCCGGTGGCGACGAGGCAAGTGGCAAGGCATGTGACAAGACAAGCGACAAGGGAGAAGGCGCGGAGCAGGGTCATATGCGGGCGCTGCATGCGGTCAGCCTCTCTGATCCCATCCCCCGTGCGATCATAGCGCAGGGCGGTAAAACCGGGAAAGCCCCCGCGGCGAGAAATTCCGGGATGATAGATCCCATAAAAAATCGTGATCTGACGCGGCTCCGGAACATGCTAGGCAAACCTGCCAGTCGCGTTCGCGACGTCCTGCCTGCCAGCCACTTCCGAGGTTTTTATGTCGATTGCCAACGGCCGCGAGTTCCTCGCCATCCCGGGTCCGACCGTCATTCCGGATCGGGTGCTGGCAGCCATGCATCAGCCGTCGGTCGACATCTATTCCGGCCCGCTGGTCGCGCTCACCGACAGCCTGCTCGCCGACATGTCGCGCGTCTTCGGCACCGCCGGCAAGTCGTACATCTACGCCGCCAATGGCCACGGTGCCTGGGAAGCGGCGCTCACCAATGTGCTGTCGCGTGGCGACAAGGTGCTGGTCTTGGAAAGCGGGCGCTTCGCCATCGGCTGGGGCGAGGCGGCCAAGATGCTGGGCGCCGAGGTCGAGATTTTGCCCGGCGATTTCCGCCGTGCAGTGCGGCCCGCCGAAGTCGAAGCGCGATTGCGCGCCGATACGAAGGGCGAGATCAAGGCCGTGCTAGTGGCGCAGATCGATACGGCCTCGGGTGTCATCAACGACATCGAAGCGATCGGTCAGGCCATGCGCGCTGCGTCGCACGACGCGCTGCTGCTGGTCGACACCGTCGCCTCGCTCGGCTGCGTGCCGTTTGCGATGGATGCCTGGGGCGTCGACGTGGCGATGGCCGGTTCGCAGAAAGGCCTGATGACGCCGGCGGGCCTCGGGTTTACGGCGGCGGGTCCGCGCGCCCGCGCCGCGCATAAGAAAGCGAACATGCGCACGCCGTATTGGGACTGGACCTTCCGCGACGGCGATGTGCACTACCAAAAATATTGCGGCACCCCGCCGGAGCAGTTGCTGTTCGCGTTGCGCGCCGCGCTCGACATGTTGTTCGCTGAGGGACTGGAGAACGTGTTCGCGCGTCACCGGCTGCTGGCCGAGGCCACCCGCCGCGCGGTCGGCGTCTGGGCCGAGGGCCAGCATATCGGTCTGAATGTGCTGGAGCCGGCCGAGCGCTGCGACACGGTGACGGCGGTGGTTACGCGCGGCGGCGAAAGCGCGCAGCCTCTGGTCGATTATCTGCGCGACAAATGCGGCGTCGTGCTCGGCCGCGCTTTGGGCAAGTCGGAAGGCAGGGGTTTCCGCATCGCGCATATGGGCCATGTCAACGCGCCGATGGTGCTCGGCACCTTGGGCGCGATCGAGATCGGCCTCGAGG
>JAQSCR010000014.1:3593-5781 GCA_029945495.1 Pseudolabrys sp.
ATGTGCTGGCCTTCCTCAATCTCGACCTCGGCCGCGGCTCGGCGGCGGCGATCGAGTATCTGGCGAAATCGGTGCCGGCGTGATGATGAAATTATTTTCGGTCATCCCCGAGAATAAAACTTCGGTCATCCCCGCGCAAAAGCGCGAAGCGCGTCTCCCGCACTATGCGGGGATCCAGCTCTTGAGGACAATATGAAATCCAAGATCACATCCATTGTTGTTCTCGCCGCGACCTTGTTGTCCGCCCCCGCCTATGCCGCGAAGTGCGGCGGCGACTTCAATACGTTCATCGCCGCGATGGGGCGCGAGGCGCAAAGCGCCGGCGTCTCGCCCGCGGTGGTCAGCCAGGCGCTCTCAGGCGTCACGCCGGACGCCACCGTGCTCGATTTCGACAGGCGCCAGCGCTACACCTTCCGCAAAAGCTTCGAGGATTACGCGCGCACCCGCGTCATCCCCGCCCGCCTCAAGCGCGCCAAATCGTTGATGGTGAAGCACGCGCAGTTGCTCGCCCGCGTCGAGCAGCGGTTCGGCGTGCCGAAAGAGTTGGTGGTAGCGATCTGGACCTTGGAAACCGACAATGGCGGCGGCGACATGGGTAAGTTGCCGGTGGTGCGGACCTTGGCGACCTTGGCGCATGATTGCCGACGCACCGAGTTGTTCCAGGGCGAGTTGATCGCGGCGTTGCAGATCGTGCAGCGCGGCGATCTGCCGTTGCGCGATCTGGTCGGGGCGTTTGCCGGCGAGATCGGCCAGACCCAGTTCCTGCCGTCGTCTTATGTGAAGTACGGTGTCGATTTCGACGGCAACGGCCATGTCGATCTGCGCCACAGCGTTCCGGACGTGCTGGCCTCGACCGCCAATCTCTTGAAGGTCAATGGTTGGCGCACCGGTGCGCCATTCGGCGAGGGCTCGGATAATTTCCAGGTGATGCGCGAGTGGAACCGCTCGGAGATCTACCGTAAGACTATGGTGCTGTTCGCCGAGAAGCTGGCGGAATAGCCGGCACGACCCCGCGACCTAAAACACCACCACGCCGCGCAGGTTCTTGCCCGCCTCCAGGTCCGCATAGCCCTGGTTGATGTCGGCGAGCGCATAAGTGCGGGTGATGAGCTCGCGCAGCTTGAGGTCGCCCGCGCGGTAGAGCCGCAGCAGTGCGGGAATCTGCAGCCGCGGCGACATGAAGCCGTAGACCGCGCCCATGATCGCCTTCTGCGTCGCGAACAATTCCAGCGGCGGCACGTCGATCTGCTTCACCGTGTCGGGCGTAATCGCGGTGACGACGATGTTGCCGGCCTTCTGCGTGGCGCGGAAGGCGGGCAGCAGCGTCGTTGCGGGATCGATGCAGACGAAGGCGTGGTTGACGCCGACGCCGTCGGTCAGTGCGTGCACGGCGCGCGTCAGCGCTTCGCCTTGCGCGTCGGTGGTGTGTGTCGCGCCGAAGCTTAGCGCCAATTCGCGTTTGTACGGCGCGATGTCGGCGGCGATGATGGTGGTGGCGCCGCACAGCCGCGCGCCCTGCACGACGTTCATGCCGTCACCGCCGCAGCCGACCACCAGCACGCTGTCGCCGGCTTTGACGTTGGCGCGATGGCGCGCAGCGCCGACGCCGGCGGGCACGCCGCAGGCAACGAGTGCTGCGAGGTCGAGCGGGATATCCTTGTCGATGACGATGACCGAGGCGCGGTCGACCACCGTGCGTTCGGCGAAGCCGCCGATCATGCAGAAGGCGCCGACGTCTTCGCCGTGCGCGTCGCGGCGGCGGTAGCTGCCGTCGAGCTGCGGGCCTTGCGTGATGCGCGGGCCCTCGGCGCAGAGATGGTGCAGGCCTTGAGCGCACCAGCGGCAGACGCCGCAGCCGGGGATGAAGGTCAGCACCACGTGGTCGCCGGGCGCGATGCCCTCGACGGCGGGGCCGGTCGCCTCGACCACGCCGGCGGCCTCGTGGCCGAGCACCATGGGCTGCATGGCGACCCGGCGCTCGCCGCGCATCACGTGCAGGTCGGTGCGGCACAGGCCGACGGCGGCGATACGGACCAGGACTTCGGTCGGTTTTGGCGGGTCGAGCGCGATGGTCTCTATCGACAGCGGCGCGCCAATTGTGCGGAAAAGGGCGGCGCGGGTGTTCATCGGCGGCGCACGGGCGCCGGAACGGGTCGCGCAGGGCCTGCGTCGGGCGGGGCTTCATGAC
>JAQSCR010000015.1 GCA_029945495.1 Pseudolabrys sp.
ATCGGCCAGCCTCTTTCTCGCCGCGAAACATGATGAGGGTGCTTTGATACTGGACGCGGAAGCGCTTCAGCGTGTCCTTGGCCGTATCGAAATCGACCTCGTAAACCATGAGGCTGGGATTTTGCTTCTCGATCTCCTCGACGATTGGGCGCTGCTGCCGGCAGGTCGGGCACCAGGGCGCCGTGACGTGGACGAGGACGGCTTTGCCGTCGGCCTGCGCTTGCTTGAATACCTTTTCGTTAAAAGGTTGGCCGGCTTGGACGGCGAAGGCCGAGCCCAGCAGGAACGCAGAAACGGTGATCAGTTTGCAGAATTTTGTGAACATGGCCCCGTGCGGCTCCGTTGAATGACAAGCAAGCTCCCGTGGCTCGCATGAAGCCAATTTCGCCAGCACGGTCGAAAAGGTTACGCGCGGGATTCAACTTTCTGTGATCGGCGTCGGATTACGAACGGCGCAAGAAATCGATCAGCCGTTGCGCGTCCGGAGAGGTCCAGTCCGCAGCACCGGGCATATAGCCGACGATCCAGCCCGAAGCGGAAATCGCGTAAGTGACTGGCATTCCGTAGAGCGCGAACGGAGCTTTCCGCGGGTTTTCGGGGTCGCTAAATGCGACATAGCCATTAGGGTCCAGATATATTGGAAGGCTTTGTATCCGATATTGCCTGGCGAACCGATCAACGACGGCGCGATCCGCTCTATCTTCGGACACGGCGATAATCTGAACATCCGCGTAGCGACGGTCTTCACGCATATTGTCGAGAATTGGCAATTCAGTGCGGCAGGCTTCGCACCACGATGCCCAGAAATTCAAGAGAACCGGGCGTCCGCGCAATGAAGAAAGATCGATTGTTTTGCCGTCGAGCCGAAAGAGCCGGACTGACGGCACTGATAACTGGGGTCGAAGGATAGTGAATTGAAAGCGTCCCGATCTGAATGCGGGGATAGCGGCGTCCTGCGCGTTTGATCGCGTGACAGTCGAAAGATGCGCCAGTGTCGCCGCCAATCCCATAATGAAACGGCGCCGCTGACGGCGATTTTCGATCATGCGGCGATGTGAGCTGGGATTGAGTCTGACGATCGCCTTTGTCGACATTGTCTCACTTTCTATCCGCCATGATGTTCACGAGCATTTGATGGATAGGACGGTGCGCACTCGGCCTATAGGGAGGCTTCGTGCGCACCGTCTGGCCGTCAAATCGGTTCGGGGAAACCCATTCGACGGTGCCAATCTCCCAGCTGCCTGGGGCTAGCGTCTGGGCAGATCAATTTGAGCCAGCCGCGAGAGGCGACGTTCGGTCGACTTTTAGTGGTTCAAGCCCGCTTCGGTGGCCCGCGCGAATTGCGCACGCTCCGCCGCGCTGAAAGCCTTCACTGTGGCATTCGCCGGCGCATAGGCGTAACTAGACGCACCCGCCAAATGCCGCGCGGTCTGTGCGGTAAACGAGTACGTCTGGCTCGCGCTTTCGCTCGCGTCACTGGCCATCGCAGCCGAAGCGAAGCCGACGACGAGCAGCGCAGAGAGAGCGATCTTGGTCTTTGTCAACATGGTTGTAACTCCTGTTTGGGATGAGTATGGGTGTCTCATCTGCAACTGGTTTCGCGTTTGTCCGTACAAAAGTTACGATCCCAACGTTCACGTCGACGTGTTCAGGGCGCATGACGCCATCAAGCCGGCTTAAGAATGAAGTCTGAGTCTGGAGCTGAAGACACACTTGAAATGTTGATGCAGGCTGCGCAGGCCGGCGACGCTCGCGCCTATGCGCTTCTCTTGAAGAAGATTATCCCGCGCGTGCGCGCGATGATCAAACGTCAGCGTCAGTTTCTGCCTGCCGCCGATATTGAAGACCTTGCGCAGGATGTTTTGATCTCACTCCATGCCGTGCGGGCAACGTATGACCCGGTCAGGCCTTTCATGCCTTGGCTCGTTGCCATAACGCGAAACCGGCTAGTCGATGGTGCTCGCCGCTACGCGCGGCAAAAGGCCCACGAAGTGAATGTTGATGAGTATCCTGTAACCTTTTCCGAGGAAGGAACGAATACAGACGGCGATCTGTATGGAGATCCGGACGCTCTCAAGCAAGCGATCCAGGCCCTTCCGTCGGGACAGCGGGAAGCAGTGCAAATGCTGAAGCTGCGTGAGATGTCTTTAAAGGAGGCAGCGGTGGCGAGCGGAGTCAGCATCGGCGCGTTGAAAGTGTCGGTCCACCGCGCCATGGGCGCGCTTCGAAAAGCTCTGAGTAAGGAATGATGTCGATGGACACCGAAAGACTTGCTGAGATCTTGACCGAGGACGCCCGGCCTGTGCGTCCGTTGCCGCAACCGTGGGTCAGAAGTGCTTCCTGGCTCGCGATCGCGTTTGTTTCCATTCTTGTCGTAGTCTACGCGATGTCGCCGCGCGCCGATCTGGCGGTCAAAGTGACGGAAGCGCGCTTTCTCATTGAACAGTTTGGCGCCCTCGCGACCGGTATCGCCGCCGGCGTTGCCGCATTCGCGACGACAATTCCTGGATACAGTCGGAAGATTTTTCTGCTGCCGGCGATTCCCCTCGCGCTCTGGCTAGGCGCCCTGGGTCAGGGCTGCATCAGCGCTCTCATTCAATACGGCCCCAGCGGATTATCGCTTCAGCCCGACTGGATATGCCTTCCGGCAATTGTTCTTGTTGGCGCGATCCCGGCGGTTGCGATGGCGATTATGCTGCGCCGTGGCGCACCGCTTTTCCCGCACGTCTCAACTGCGCTGGGCGGCCTTGCAGCGGCAGGGCTTGGGAATTTCGGGCTGCGGTTCTTTCACCCGCAGGACGCAAGCCTAATGGTGTTAGTTTGGCAGTTCGGCAGCGTTTTCATTCTGGCGGCGCTCGCGGGGGTGATGGGTCGATATGTTCTGAATTGGCGATCCGTCATCAAGGCATCTCCGGGATCCGCAGCGGTCGAGTAGGCCGACGATATTACAGTCGCGTGGTAAGGTCAGCGGTCGCAATTAAATCTGGGTCGCCTGTAACCTTTGCAAGGTCCGCAGCGAAATAACCTGAGAAGCCAATTGAGTCTTCGAGCGCGCGGCAATCCCGCACGCGCGCGCGATTTGCACTGTGTAGTAGAAACCCGAGGGGACGCCATGACTGGATCGAATATATTGAAGGGAATGGTCGCTGGTTTCGCGGCCACGGTGGTTCTGTCCGCGCTGATGATCATGAAAACGATGATTGGCGTCATGCCCGAACTCGATGTGATCGCCATGCTGTCGAAGATGATGGGCGCGTCTCTTGCCGTGGGTTGGGTGGCGCATTTCATGATCGGGACGGTCGTCTGGGGCGGCATGTTCGCCTGGCTCTCGCCATATCTCCCGGGTGGAAGCTACTGGCTCAAGGGCGTTCTGTTTGGCATCGGCGCCTGGCTCATGATGATGATTGCCGTCATGCCGATGGCTGGCGCCGGATTGTTCGGTATGGCCTTCGGAGTGATGGCGCCCATCATGACGCTGGTTCTCCATATCATTTTCGGTGCTGTTCTCGGGGTGGTCTATGCTGCCGAACACCCCGGAGTCGTGTCGCATCCGCAAGTCTCATCGAGATAGCACAAGCCGAGGATCTGCCCGATGGCGTCAGAAAAGCTGCGAGCCGGATCGGCGATACCGAAGTTTTCGCTGCCTCGCGTTGGCGGCGGAGAGATAATAGTCGGTGGCCGGCCCGGTTGGACCGTGGTCTTGGTTTATCGTGGCAAGCACTGTCCGTTATGCCGAACTTATCTGAAAACGCTCGATGGTCTTCGATCAATTTAAGGAGGCTAACATCGAGGTGTTTGCAATATCGGGTGATCCACGGGAGAAAGCCGAAGCGGAAGCGCAGGAAGAAGGATGGCGGTTTGCGGTCGGCTACGGTTTGACGCTGGATCAAATGCGAAAGTTGGGCCTCTACATATCAGAGCCGCGTTCGCCGCAGGAAACTGATCGCCCATTTCCCGAGCCCGGCCTTTTCGTTATTAACCGCGACGGAAAAGTTCAGATCGTCGATATTTCCAATGCGCCGTTCGCGCGGCCCGATCTCGCAGGACTACTGAAAGGCCTCAAATTTATCCAGGATAAAGAGTATCCGATTCGGGGAACTCTCGAATAAAGGCCGTTTGACGCATCGAGTTTGTACAGGGAACGGGCGCTGCGTCCTCGGCGAAAATGCGCGGATTGGGCAACGATTTCGTTTGGTTTTGGGGGATGGTGGATGGTCAAGGAGCCTTTACAGGGAATACGGGCGTGCGTCTTCGATGCCTATGGCACGTTGTTTGACTATGCTTCGGCTGCTGCCGCCTGCCGGGATGCACTGGGTGAAAAGCTGGAGCGCCTAACCACAATATGGCGCGACAAGCAGTTACAATACACTTGGCTGCGTACCGTCCAAGGGCGGCATGCCGACTTCCAGCAGGTTACCGGCGACGCACTCGATTTTGCGTTGGCCACTCTTGGCTTGACGCAATCGTCATTGCGCAGCCGTCTCATGAACCTCTATTTGAAACTGAATGCCTTTCCCGAGGTGCCGGAAATGCTCGCTAAGCTTAGAGCCGGCGAGGTGAAGACGGCAATTCTCTCAAACGGTTCACCGATGATGCTCCGGTCCGCGGTCGACAATGCGGGACTTGCCGGGCTTTTTGATGCCGTTCTTTCCGTCGAAGAAGTCGGAGTGTTTAAGCCGCACCCGAAGGTTTATCAACTTGCCGTCGACAAGCTTGATGTGCCGGCTAGAAATATTTCGTTTCAGTCATCAAATGCCTGGGACGCATATGCCGCCTCGGCCTTTGGGATGCAGGTGGTTTGGTGCAATCGCTATGGCCAGATGCGCGAACGGTTGCCTGGGACGCCCGACCGAGAGATCAAATCGCTTGCTGATTTGCCGGATTTGATATTGCTCCGCTGAGCCAAAATATCGGCGGGTCGCAAACGTTCACGAGCACAAAAATGCGGAAGGAAATGAGCAATGGCCACGGTCAAAGAAAAAGCAATTGTTACGCAACGTATCCATGGCAATTGCCCGACGCATTCGCGGACTGAAATCTCAACGCGAGATGTCACGACGATTGTTGACGAGCCGAAGGAGCGCGATGGTACCAATATGGGGCCTAGTCCGACGGAAACGCTGGTCGGTGCTTTGATTGCTTGTACTAATGTCATCAGCCACAAGTGCGCCCAGTTGCATGGCGTCAAGTTCGCCACAATGTCGATTGATGCAGAGGCGATGTTCGATCGTCGCGGAACTCAATTGATGGAAGAAGTCGAGATTCCATTTCCGAAAATCCGGCTTGTGATAAACGTCACAACGGACTGCGATCCGGAAACCATGGAAAAGGTGAAAGAAGACCTTCACCGCTTCTGCCCAGTATCCAAAGTGATGCGAAAGTCCGGTACGGAAATCGAGGAAATCTGGAACGTCCGGTGCTTGTAGCTCGGCTGTTTGTGGCCATCAGCTCACTGTTCTGACGTCTGATGTTGCTACAAAGCGGACGTGACCTGGACATCGGGAAATGTCCGCAAATGAGCCATATCTGATTTAGGTCAACTGCCGGAATACCATTGCTGCTGGCCCATGTGGCGGCTAAGAAGGCAGCGGGGCGCGTCGGAAACTCGACCTATGCTTGCCATGAACAATCATCTTTTTCTTCTTCTCAATGCCCCGGCGGGTGCTTCTCCGGCCCTTGTGTATGTGGCCTGTTAATCGGCGCTGAACTCGGTCCCTTGAACTAACGGCGACAATTCCTTGTCGCAACTGACCGAATCTGCGTTGGTGTGGGGTCAC
>JAQSCR010000016.1 GCA_029945495.1 Pseudolabrys sp.
GCGGGTGATGCGGGCGAGACGATGCTGCTCGGCCAGCCGCGCCAGCGCCGTCGTCTGCTTGGTGGAGAGCGGCGAGGCGCCGCGCATGTCGATGTCGAGGCCGCTATCGGTCGCGGTCGCATGGATGTCGAGCGGCTTGCTGGTCGGCTTGAGCAGTTCGGCCAGCGCCCAGGCGGCCGGCACCGCGCCGTTGAGACCGGGCGCCAAAATCGGGCAACGGTCGATGGCGACGATTTGATGCGTGCGTTGCGCGGCGAAGCCGACCTCGAGAATGTCGCCGCCGCCGCGGCGAGCATGCAGCACCGCGCGGCGGCGGCCCTTGCCGTGCGCGTCGATAATCGGTTCGACCGGCGCGATCAGCCCGGCATGGCCGATCGCCTCGACCACCAGGTTGCGCTTCCACAGCAGATATTCGGCCAGCGACCAGTGCTGCATGGCGCAGCCGCCGCAGATGCCGAAATGCTTGCACACCGGCGCCGCGCGTTCGTGCGAGGGGTGATCGACGCTCAACAGATGTCGGCGATCGGGGTGGCCGGCGACCGGTTCCACGGTCACGGTCTCTCCCGGCAGCGCATAGGGCACATAGGCCGGGCCGGTGTTGGTGTCGGCAATGCCGTCGCCACGATGGCCGATGCGATTGATCTTCAATTGTTCGGTCATGCCCCGGCTTTAGCCGAGGCAGGGCCCCGGCGGCAACCTCAATGCGCAAATCCTTATTGCGCAGCATGTCCGGGCGCCGCCGGCATATAGCCGCGCAGCGTCAGCAAATTGAACCGCCACACCAGCAACAGCGCATAAACGCCCAATCCGACGGTAAAGCCGATCCAGATGCCGATCGCCTCCAGCCGCGCCGGAAAGGCCAAGGTATAGGAGGTGGCGAAGCCGATCACCCAGAAGCTCACCGCGGCAAAGATCATCGGTATGCGCGTGTCGTTAAGTCCGCGCAGCGAGCCGGCGGCGACGGTCTGCACGCCGTCGACGATGAAAAAAGTTGACCCGAAGGCGAGCAAGGTCGCCGCCAGCGCCACGGTGGGACCGGCGTCAGTGGCGTTGGCGCCGAGGAATATCAGTGGGATCATGTGTCGGAAGGCGACGATCAATACCACCATGGCGTTCATGAACACGGCGGCCAGGCCAATCGCGGCCAGTCCGGCGCGGCGCATGCCGGCGGCATCGCGCCGTCCGACCGCGTGCCCGACGCGCACCGTCGCCGCCATCGATATGCCGAATGGCACCATGAACAGGACGGACGCGGTCTGCAGCGCGATCTGGTGCGCGGCCAGCGCCGTGGTGCCGATCCAGCCCATCAGGATCGTGGCGGTGGCGAACATTCCGTATTCGAGCAGGAACGCGCCGGCAATCGGCGCGCCGACGACGATCAGTTCGCCCATCAAGCGCCAGTCGATGCGCCAGAAGCGGCCGAGCACCTGAAATTTGCGGAACGGCCGCTGCAGATAGGCGACGCCGAACCCGGCGATGCACATGCCGAGATTGACTGTCGTGGTGGCGACGCCGGCGCCTAACAGATCGAGCGTGGGGAAGCCGAACGCACCGTAGATCAAGGCATAGGCGAGCAGCGCATTGACCGGTATCGCAACGAGCGTGATCCACAACGCCGGCGCCGGTTTGTTGACCGCGCCCATGAAGCCGCGTAGCGCGATGAACCACCAGCCCGGCACCAGACACCAGCCGAGACCCATCAGATAGCGGCCGGCGAGTTGCGCCGTGTCGGCGTTCTGGCCGAGCGCCAGCAAGATATCTTCGCCCCTATATTGCAGCGCCGTCATCGGTATGCCGAGCAGCGCCGCGGCCCATAGGCCGACGCGAAGCGCGCGCCGCACCATGCGCGGCTCGCGCGCGCCATAGGCTTGGGCGGCCAGCGGCGACACCGCCGACATGATGCCCATGCCGATCATGAAGGCGGCAAACAGCACGGTCTGCGCCAGGGCCGCTGCGGCGATGGCGTTGCCGCCGAGATGGCCGACCAACATCAGGTCGCTGGTCATCATCGCCACCTGGCCGAGCTGCGTCAGCGCGATTGGCAAAGCAAGCTTGACCGTCGCGTTGATCTCAGCGCGCCAGAGCGACCCGTGCACGGGCGCGAGCGTTTCGGCGGAAATTTGTTGAACCGGCATCGTCATCGCCTGGACCTTAGCATCCGATGTGGCGAGACCATGACGTTATCGATGAAACGTGATGATAGGGCGGATCGTCACAGTTGATGAGTGGCGTCTAGTCGTTCGTCGCGCCCAGCAGAAATTCGACATTGCCGTCGCCGCCGCTGATTGGCGATGGAATAAGTCCCAGCACGCGCCAGCCGAGCGCGGCGACGCAGGCGGCGATATCGTCGCAGACGGCTTGGTGCACGGCAGTATCGCGCACGATGCCTTTCTTGACGAGCGCACGGCCGGCTTCGAACTGCGGCTTGATCAGCGCAATGAGCTGCGCCGGTTTGCGGGCCAGCGCCAGAGCCGGCGGCAGAACCAGCCTGAGCGAGATGAAACTGACGTCGATGACGACAAGATCGGGCGGCGGCGTCAGTTGGGCAGGGGAGAGCGTGCGAATGTCGGTCTGCTCCAGCGACACGACCTCCGGGCGAGCGCCGACCGCTGCGTGCAATTGTCGGCTGCCGACGTCGACGGCGTAGACCTTGCTGGCGCCGCGCTCCAGCAGCACCTGCGTGAAGCCGCCAGTCGAGGCGCCGATGTCGAGGCAGACGCGGCCCTTCGGTGTGACGCCGAAATGGTCGAGCGCCGCCGCGAGCTTGACGCCGCCGCGCGAGACATAAGGATGCGCGAGGCTTGCTTCGACTTCCGCGTCGGCTGCGACCAGCTCGGAGGCTTTGGCAACGACCTTGCCGTTGGCTTTAACAAGCCCGGCCTCGATCGCCGCTTGCGCCTTGGCGCGGCTGTCGAACAGGCCGCGCGCGACCAGCAGCCGATCGGCGCGCTGGCGCTCGCTCATCGTCGGCTCCCGCGTGCGGCGGGAACAAGTTTCGCGCATAAATGTTGTTGGGGTCGGCTCAACATGATTTGAAGCGGGCGAGCCTTAGCGGACAGGACGTTGGGAGGCAGGACATGGCACGCAAGTATTCCAAAGGCGCGCAAAAGTACGTGAAACGCGCGATGGCGAAGCGGAAGAAAGGGACGCTCAAGAGCGGCGGCAGTGGCAAGAAGGTGAAAAGCCGCAAGCAGGCGATCGCCATCGGGCTGTCGGAGGCGCGTCGTAAAGGCAAGAAGGTGCCGCGACGGAAGAAGCGCGCCTGATCAGGCGAGCTTCACCGTCTCGGCCGCGGCGTCTTTGCCGAGCGCCTCGAACACCTTGACGACAATGCCGGCGGCATCAAGTCCGGCGGTGGCATACATCGCCGCCGGCGTATCCTGATCGATGAACATATCCGGCAGCACCATGCAGCGCACCTTCAAGCCGGTATCGAGCACGCCGTTCTCGGCCAAAGTCTGCAACACGTAAGAGCCGAAGCCGCCGACCGAGCCTTCCTCGATAGTGACCAGCACTTCGTGTTCGCGCGCCAGGCGCAACACCAGTTCGGTGTCGAGCGGCTTGGCAAAGCGCGCATCGGCGACCGTGGTCGACAGGCCCAGCGCCTTCAACTCGTCGGCCGCCTTCAGCGCCTCGCCCAGCCGCGTGCCATAAGACAACAGCGCGATCTTGTGGCCTTCACGGACGATGCGGCCCTTGCCGATTTCGAGCGGCGCGCCTTCGGCGGGCAACGCAACGCCGGTGCCTTCGCCGCGCGGATAACGCAGCGCGGAGGGGCGGTCATTTATGGCCACTTGCGTCGCCACCATGTTGACCAGTTCGGCCTCGTCCGACGCCGCCATCAGCACGAAGCCGGGCAGGCAGCCGAGATAGGCGACGTCGAAAGCGCCGGCATGGGTCGGCCCGTCGGCGCCGACCAACCCTGCGCGGTCGATGGCGAAACGGACCGGCAATTTCTGGATGGCGACGTCGTGCACCACCTGGTCGTAGCCTCGCTGCAGGAAAGTCGAATAGATCGCGCAGAAAGGCTTGAAGCCTTCGGTGGCAAGACCGGCGGCGAAAGTCACCGCGTGCTGCTCGGCAATGCCGACGTCGAAGGTGCGTGTCGGGAATTCCTTCTCGAACAGATCGAGCCCGGTGCCGGACGGCATCGCCGCGGTGATGGCGACGATCTTGTCGTCCTTACGCGCTTCATTGATCAGGCTGTCGCCGAACACCTTGGTGTATTGCGGCGCGCCGGGCTTGGCTTTCGCCTGCGCGCCGGTGGCAACGTCGAACTTGACCACGCCGTGATATTTGTCGGCCGAGGTCTCCGCGGGGGCGTAGCCTTTGCCCTTCTGCGTGACGACATGAACGAGGATCGGGCCGATCTCGGCGTCGCGGACGTTGCGCAGGATCGGTAGCAGGTGATCGAGATTATGGCCGTCGATCGGCCCGCAGTAATAGAAGCCGAGCTCCTCGAACAAGGTGCCGCCCATGACATAGCCGCGCGCATGTTCGACGGCGCGGGTGATGGCGCGGTCCCAAGCTTTCGGCAGATGCTTGGTCAATTGCTTGCCGACGTCGCGCAGCTTGAGATAGGTCGCGCCGGAGCCGAGGCGGGCGAGATAGGCCGACATGGCGCCGACCGGCGGCGCGATCGACATGTCGTTGTCGTTGAGAATGACGATCAGCCGTTCGTTGCGCGCGCCGGCGTTGTTCATCGCCTCATAGGCCATGCCCGCCGACATCGCGCCGTCGCCGATCACGGCGATGACATGGTTCTTGTCGCCCTTGAGGTCCCGCGCCACCGCCATGCCGAGGCCGGCGGAAATCGAGGTCGAGGAATGCGCGGCGCCGAACGGGTCGTATTCGCTCTCAGCGCGCTTGGTGAAGCCGGACAGGCCGCCGCCCTGGCGCAGCGTGCGGATGCGGTCGCGCCGCCCGGTCAGGATCTTGTGCGGATAGGCCTGATGGCCGACATCCCAGATCAGCCGGTCGGCGGGGGTGTCGAACACCGCGTGCAGCGCCACCGTCAGTTCGACGACACCGAGACCGGCACCGAGATGCCCACCGGTCTTGGCCACCGCGTCGATCATCTCGTGGCGCAATTCATCGGCGAGCTGCTTGAGCTGCTCGGTTGATAGATTGCGCAGATCGGCCGGGATGTGGACGCGGTCGAGCAGCGGGGTTTTAGACGCCTCGGACAAATGGAACTCCGGTCCCTCAATTTCGCCCGGGATGGCTGCATCGAACCCAAGCCCTTGAGGCTTACACCTTTGGCCCATGCCGGGCAATTCGCCGCTCGACTGGAGCGAAACGGCGCTATTCGACGTCGAGCGGGGCCGTGCCGGTGGGCTTGCCGGAGGCGTCCAGAGTGATCTTTTCGACCCGGGCCTCGGCCTGCTTGAGCAGTTCCTCGCAGCGCTTCTTCAGCACTTCGCCGCGCTCGTAGATCGCCACCGATTCCTCAAGCGGGACCTTGCCTTCCTCCAGCCGTTTGACGATTGCTTCCAGCTCGGCAATCGCCGTCTCGAAGGTCATCTTCTTGATATCGACGTTCTCGGCCATGGGTTCGTGTCCGGCAGCTCTGGTCGCGGGAGGTCTCCCGCTCTGGGATGGCGAATATAGGCCGTTCCGTCAACCGCGGCGACGGGCTCTTTGCCAGCGCCAACTGAGGCCGGCCAGGATCAGGCCGCGCGGCAGCAGCCGCGGCAGCAAGGTGGCGATCCGGTTCGGACCGCCCGGGACGACGATGCGGTGGCCGCCCATGAAACCCTCATAGCCCTC
>JAQSCR010000017.1 GCA_029945495.1 Pseudolabrys sp.
GCCCGACCGGCGATCTGGTGTCCGCCCTCGACGGCGATTGGGCCGGAACCGAAAAGAAGATCGGCGAGAAGATTTCCGCGAAGGCGCAAAGCAAGGGCGTCGAACTGTCGCCGACCGACGTGCAGCAGGCGACCCGCGATTCGATCCACGCGCTGATGCTGATCCGCGCCTACCGCATGCGTGGCCATTTCCACGCCAAGCTCGATCCGCTCGAAATCGCCGTCGAGCCGAACGAGACCGAGCTCGACCCGCGCTCCTACGGCTTCGAGGAGGCCGATCTCGACCGCAAGATTTTCCTCGACAAGGTGCTCGGCCTCGAATTCGCATCGATGCGCGAGATCGTCGCCATCCTGCGCCGCACTTACTGCCAGACGCTCGGCGTCGAGTTCATGCACATCTCGAACGCCGCGCAGAAGGCGTGGATTCAGGAACGCATCGAAGGCCGCGACAAGGAAATCACCTTCACCCGCGAAGGCAAGCGCGCCATCCTCAACAAGCTGGTGGAAGCCGAAGGCTTCGAGAAATATCTCGACGTCAAATTCACCGGCACCAAGCGTTTCGGTCTTGACGGCGGCGAGTCGCTGATCCCGGCGCTCGAGCAGATCATCAAGCGCGGCGGCAATCTCGGCGTGCGCGAAATCACCCTCGGCATGTCGCATCGCGGCCGTCTCAACGTGCTCACGCAGGTGATGGGCAAGCCGCATCGCGTGCTGTTCCACGAATTCAAGGGCGGCTCGGCGACGCCGGACGACATCGAAGGATCGGGCGACGTCAAATATCACCTCGGCGCGTCGTCGGACCGCGAGTTCGACAACAACAAGGTGCATCTGTCGCTGACGCCCAATCCGTCGCATCTCGAAATCGTCGATCCGGTGACGCTCGGCAAGGTGCGCGCCAAGCAGGACCAGCACGGCGCGACGCCTGAAGACCGCACTATGGTGATGCCGCTGCTGATTCACGGCGACGCGGCCTTTGCCGGTCAGGGCGTGGTGGCGGAATGCTTCGGCCTGTCCGACCTCAAGGGCTACAAGACCGGCGGCAGCTTGCATTTCATCGTCAACAACCAGATCGGCTTCACCACCTATCCGCGCTATTCGCGTTCGTCGCCCTATCCGTCCGACGTCGCGAAAATGATCGAGGCGTTGATCTTCCACGTCAACGGAGACGATCCGGAAGCGGTGGTGTTCGCCGCCAAGGTAGCGACCGAATACCGGCAGAAATTCGCCAAGCCGGTCGTCATCGACATGTTCTGCTACCGGCGCTTCGGCCACAACGAAGGCGACGAACCTTCGTTCACCCAGCCGCTGATGTATAAGAAGATCCGCGCGCACGCGTCGATCGTCGAGATCTATACCAAGAAGCTCGTCAGCGAAGGCGTCGTGACCGAGGTCGAAGTCGACCAGATGAAAGCCGACTGGCGCGCCAAGTTGGAAGTCGAATACGAAGCCGGTGCCGGCTACAAGGCGAACAAGGCCGATTGGCTGGACGGCCGCTGGTCGGGGATGAAACCCGCCGGCGAGGTCGACGATCCGCGCCGCGGCGACACCGGCGTCGCGCTCGATAGATTGCGCGAGATCGGCAAGAAAATCACGACGGCGCCGGACGGCTTCGCCGTGCACAAAACCGTTCAGCGGTTCCTCGATAACCGCGCCAAGGCGATCGAGACCGGCGAGGGCATCGACTGGGCGACCGCCGAGGCTTTGGCGTTCTGCACCCTGCTCGAGGACGGTCACCCGGTGCGGCTGTCCGGTCAGGACAGCGAGCGCGGCACGTTCTCGCAGCGTCATTCGGTGCTGTTCGACCAGAACACCGAAGAGCGCCACACGCCGTTCAACCATCTCGGCAAGGAACAGGCGCGTTACGAAGTGCTCAATTCGAGCCTGTCGGAAGAGGCCGTGCTCGGCTTCGAATACGGCTACTCGACCGCCGAGCCGAATGCGCTGACCTTGTGGGAAGCGCAGTTCGGCGACTTCGCCAATGGCGCGCAGGTGGTGTTCGACCAGTTCATTTCGTCCGGCGAGCGCAAGTGGCTGCGCATGTCGGGCCTGGTGTGCCTGCTGCCGCATGGCTACGAAGGCCAGGGACCGGAGCATTCGTCGGCCCGGCTCGAGCGCTTCCTGCAAATGTGCGCCGAAGACAACATGCAGGTCGCCAACCTGACCACGCCGGCGAACTACTTCCATGCGCTGCGCCGGCAGTTGAAACGTGAAATCCGCAAGCCGCTGATCCTGATGACGCCGAAGTCGCTGCTGCGCCACAAGCGCGCTGTCTCCAAGCTCGACGAGATGGCGCCGGCGACCTCGTTCCATCGCCTGCTGTGGGACGACGCGCAGTTCCTGCCGGACGAGAGGATCAAGCTCGTTCCCGACGACAAGATCCGCCGCGTCGTCCTGTGCACCGGCAAGGTCTATTTCGACCTGTACGAGGATCGCGAGAAGCGCGGCATCGACGACATCTATCTGCTGCGCATCGAGCAGCTCTATCCGTTCCCGACCAAGGCGCTGGTCGCCGAGCTGTCGCGCTTCAAGCAGGCGGAGATGGTGTGGTGCCAGGAAGAGCCGCGCAACATGGGCGCGTGGTTCTTCGTCGACGTGTTCCTGCAGTGGGTGCTCAATCAGATCGGCGCCAAGCACAAACAGATGCGTTACGCCGGACGTCCCGCGTCGGCCTCGACCGCGGTCGGCCAGATGTCGAAGCATTTGGCGCAGCTCAAGCAGTTCCTCGACGAGGCGCTGGGTTAAATTAGACCCGTCACCCTGAGGTGGCCGCCGCAGGCGGCCCTCGAAGGGCGATGGCCAATGTATTGGCTGTCATCCTTCGAGGCTCGCTTCGCTCGCACCTCAGGATGACGATTTAAGAATGAGGCTTTGAAGATCATGACTGACATCCGCGTGCCCACCCTCGGCGAATCGGTGACCGAAGCCACCGTCGGCAAATGGTTCAAGCAACCGGGCGATGCCGTCGCCGTCGACGAGCCGCTCGTCGAACTCGAAACCCACCAGGGCACTCTCGAAGTGCCGGCGCCGGCCGCGGGGGTGCGCGGCGCGATCATGGCCAAGAATGGCGAGACGGTCGGCGTCGGCGCGGTCCTCGGCATGATCAAGGACGGCGCCGCGGCGGCAGCACCGGGCGCGCCCGCCGCGAAAGCGGCCGATGCGCCGAAGCCGGCCGCTCCAGCCGCCGCGCCGAAAGCCGCCGACAAGGTGGCCGAGATGCCGTCACCGCCGTCGGTGCGCAAACTGGCCGCCGAGAGCGGCATGGACCCGGCCAAGGTCCGCGGCACCGGCCTGCACGGTCAAGTCACCAAGGGCGACATGATGGCGGCGATCGAACGCGCCGCCGCTGCGCCGTCGCCGGTCGCCGCGCCAGTCCAGATGCGCGCGCCGTCGCCGGCCGACGATGCCTCGCGCGAAGAGCGCGTGCACATGACGCGGCTGCGCCAGACCATCGCGCGCCGGCTGAAGGACGCGCAGAACACCGCCGCCATGCTCACCACCTTCAACGAGGTCGACATGACCGCGGTGATGAGCCTGCGCAATCAGTACAAGGACCTGTTCGAGAAGAAGCACGGCGTGAAGCTCGGCTTCATGGGCTTCTTCGTGCGCGCCTGCATCGCCGCGCTCAAGGACATCCCGGCCGTCAATGCCGAGGTCGACGGCACCGATCTGGTCTACAAGAATTATTATCACATCGGCGTCGCCGTCGGCACCGAGAAGGGCCTCGTCGTTCCGGTGGTGCGCGATGCCGATCATCTGTCGCTTGCCGGCGTCGAGAAGGCGATCAACGATTTCGGCAAGCGCGCCCGCGACGGCCAACTCAAGATCGACGAGATGCAGGGCGGCACCTTCACGATCTCGAATGGCGGCGTCTACGGTTCGCTGATGTCGACGCCGATCCTGAACGCGCCGCAGTCCGGCATCCTCGGCATGCACAAGATCCAGGAACGCCCGGTGGTCGTCGCCGGCAAGATCGAAATCCGCCCGATGATGTATCTGGCGCTGTCGTACGATCACCGCATCGTCGACGGCCGCGAGGCGGTCACCTTCCTGGTGCGGGTGAAGGACAATCTGGAAGACCCGGCGCGGTTGGTTTTGGATTTGTAATTCTTTCTTACCTCTCCCCTCGGGGGAGAGGTCGCGAGCGAAGCGAGCGGGTGAGGGGGCTCATTCATCGCTAGTTCTGTTCCCCCTCACCCGATCCTCAGGCTCCGCCTTCGGATCGACCTCTCCCCCCGAGGGGAGAGGTGAAGAACAGCGAGCATTTGAATCATGGCTACTTACGATCTCATCATCATCGGCACCGGCCCCGGCGGCTATGTCTGCGCCATTCGCGCGGCGCAGCTTGGCCTGAAAACGGCGGTGGTCGAAAAGCGCGCCACCCATGGCGGTACTTGTCTGAATGTCGGCTGCATTCCGTCGAAGGCGCTGCTGCATGCCTCCGAACTGTTCGAGGAAGCTGGGCACTCCTTCGCCAAGATGGGCATCGGCGTGGGCACGCCCAAGCTCGATCTGAAGGCGATGCTGGCATTCAAGGACCAGGGCGTCGACGGCAATGTCAAAGGCGTCGAGTTCCTGCTGAAGAAAAACAAGGTCGACGCCTTCCACGGCACGGCGCGGATTGCCGCCGCCGGCAAGGTCGAGGTCAAAGGCGACGACGGCAAGACCCAGACGCTGGAAGCCAAGTCGATCGTCATCGCCACCGGCTCGGACGTCGCGCGGCTCAAGGGCATCGAGATCGACGAAAAGCGCATCGTGTCGTCGACCGGCGCGCTGTCGCTGTCCAAGGTGCCGGGCCATCTGCTGGTGGTCGGCGCCGGCGTCATCGGCCTCGAGCTCGGCTCGGTCTGGCGCCGCTTAGGGGCCAAGGTCACCGTGGTCGAATTCGTCGATGGCGTGCTGCCCGGCATGGACGGTGAAATCCGCAAACAGGCGCAGCGCTTGTTCGAGAAGCAGGGCATGGCGTTCAAGCTGTCGTCCAAGGTGACGGCGGTCGACACGTCGGGTGCGAAACTCAAGGCAACGGTCGAGCCGGCTAAAGGCGGCGCGGCGGAAACCATCGAAGCCGATGTCGTGCTCGTCTCGATCGGCCGCGCGCCCTACACCGACGGGCTGGGCCTCAAGGAAATCGGCGTCAAGCTCGACGAGCGCGGCCGCATCGTTACCGATCACTACTACGGGACAAACGTCCCGGGCATCTGGGCGATCGGCGACGTCATCGCCGGGCCGATGCTGGCGCACAAGGCCGAGGACGAAGGCGTCGCGGTGGCGGAAATCCTCGTCGGCCAGGCCGGCCATGTGAACTACGACGCCATTCCGAACGTCGTCTACACCTATCCGGAAATTGCCACCGTCGGCAAAAGCGAAGACGAGTTGAAAGCCGCGGGCGTCGCCTACAATGTCGGCAAATTTCCGATGACCGCGAACGGCCGCGCCAAGGTCAACATGACCAGCGAAGGCTTCGTCAAGATACTGGCCGACGCCAAGACCGACCGCGTGCTCGGCGTGCAGCTGATCTGCGCCGATGCCGGCAACATGATCGCGGAGGCCGCATTGGCGATGGAGTTCGGCGCCTCGGCCGAGGACATCGCCCGCACCTGCCACGCCCATCCGACGCTGCCCGAGGCGGTGAAGGAAGCCGCCATGGCGGTGGCCAAACGCGCGATTCATATGTGATTGCTTTTACCCTCCCCCATCGGCGAGCGGACGCTCGCCGTCCGGCGAGCTATGCGGGGAGGGTCGCTCGC
>JAQSCR010000018.1 GCA_029945495.1 Pseudolabrys sp.
GCATCCTCGAAGTCGCAGGGCTCTCGGCGCGCTACGGGCACGTCGAGGCCCTTCGTCCCGTCAATTTGCATGTCGATGAAGGTGAACTGGTCGCGGTGCTGGGACCCAACGGCGCCGGAAAATCGACGCTGATGAATGCGATCATGGGCCTGGTGGCGACGCAAGGCCGCGTTCGCTTTCAAGGGCGGGACGTGCCGCGCCGCAATCCGGCTGCGGCAGCAGCGCTCGGCATCGTCCTCGTGCCCGAAGGCCGCGGCATTTTCGCACCGATGACGGTTTTGGAAAACCTGGAGCTCGGGGCCTATCTGCTCAACGACAAGCACGAATACGGGCGGCGTCATGCGCGCGTGCTGTCGCTGTTTCCGCGACTGAAGGAGAGGCTGACGCAGACCGCTGGCTCCTTGTCCGGCGGTGAGCAGCAGATGCTTGCAGTTGGCCGCGCGCTGATGTCGGAGCCCAAGATTCTCCTCCTTGATGAACCGTCTCTCGGGTTGGCGCCGCGGGTGATCGAGGAAATTCTGCAAAAATTGGGTGAGCTCAATCGACAGGGCCTGTCCATCGTGCTCGTGGAGCAAAAGGCGCCGCTGGTGCTGAAGCTTGCGCGCCGCGCCTATCTGTTATCGATCGGAACCATCGCTGCGGAAATCGATCCGCGTACCATTAAGTCGCACGATGAACTCGCTCATTACTATCTGGGCTAATCGACGCATCAATCCGGCGGCGCTGGTCCTTTGGGGCCTCGCGGCTGCGTTTGTCGCCTATACATTTGTGAGCGGCGGCTATTTGATTGCCGTTCTCCATTTCGCGCTCATCTACACGGTGTTCGTCACCGGCCTGAACATCTTCATGGGCTTCACTGGCCAGGTGTCATTCGGCCACAACGCCTTTGCCGCGATCAGCGGTTACACTTCGGCCGTTCTCACCGCTACTTATAACTGGGACCCGCTGCCGGCAGGCCTGCTTGGGCTGGCCGGTGCGCTGACATGCGCGCTCATTGTCGGCTATCCGGTGCTGCGTTTGCGCGGCCATTACCTCGCCATGGCGACGCTTGCGATCGGCTTGATCGTCTATGAGGTCGCCGTTCAGTGGGATTCGGTGACGAAAGGCTACATGGGAATATCCGGGATCGCGCCGCTTGGCATCGGCCGTTTTACTGTCGTATCCGACAGGGCCCTGTTGATCTTCCTGGTGATTGTCGCCGGCCTGTCACTTTTATCGGCCGCCGGCATCCGCCGGTCCAGGCTGGGCCGGGCTTTTGTTGCGATCGCCGGCAGCGAAGACGCGGCGCGCGCGCTCGGCATCGATGTCGCGCGCTATAAACTGATCGCCTTCCTGATCTCGGCCGGCTACGCGGCAATTGCCGGGACGTTGTTCGTGCATGCCGTCGGCTTCGTCAGTCCCGAAGTGTTCGGGTTGCCGATGGTCGTTCTCTCCTTCACGATGCTCTATGTCGGAGGCATCGGCACCATCGGGGGCGCCGCGCTCGGCGCCATTGTTATTTCGGCGCTGCCGGAAAGCTTCCGCACATTCAAGGACTACCAGGACCTCGCCTACGGGGCGGCGCTCATCGCCATTCTGATCTATGCGCCGCGCGGCATGGCGTCGCTGCCGGCGCTGTGGACCAAATGGCGGCAGAGGGTCGCCGCATGAGCGTCTTGCGCCTTGACGGCATTACCCGCCGCTTCGGCGGCCTTGTCGCGCTCGATGACGTTTCGTTGACGATCCCGGGGAAGGGGCTATCCGCGGTGATCGGTCCGAACGGCGCCGGCAAGACGACTTTGTTCAATGTGATTTCCGGGTTCATGCCGCCCAGCGCCGGACGCGTGCATTTCGATGGCGCCGATATCACCGGCTTGCCGCCCGAAACTATTGCCAGCCGCCGCCTGATCCGCACCTTTCAACTCGTACAGCTGTTCGAAAGCCTCACGGTGCTGGAGAACGTCAAGGTCGGATGTCATTTGCATACGCGCGGCGGCTTGCTTGCGGCATTGCTGCCGACTCGCGCGGCGCGGGCGGAAGAAGCCGCGGTCGACGCCGAGGCGCGCCACCTGTTGGACGAGACCGGCCTCGGTGCCCAAGCCGAGACCCTGGCGGCCGTTCTCCCCTACGGCCAGAAACGTCTGTTGGAGATCACGCGCGCGCTTGCCGCAAGACCTAAGCTGCTGCTGCTCGACGAGCCGGCCGCCGGCCTCAACCGGCAGGAGACCGACACGCTCGCCACTTTGCTGCGAAGCATTGTTGCCCGTGACACCGCTATCCTGCTTATCGAGCACGACATGAGCCTGGTCATGCAGGTCGCCGACAACATCGCCGTGCTTGATTTCGGCCGGCTGATTGCGACTGGAAGTCCGGATGAAGTGCGACGCAATCCGGACGTGATTGCTGCCTATCTCGGCACTGACGAGGCTGCGCATGTTTGATCTGGTCGCGCAATCGATCATCAGCGGCATCGGTGTCGGCGCCATCTACGGGCTGATCGGCATCGGATTCTGTGTCATCTATAATGCCAGCGGCATCGTCAATTTTGCGCAAGGCGCCTTCGTGATGCTCGGCGGCATGCTGACGCAAGGCGCGATGGCGCGACTGGGCCTGCCGCTGCCGCTCGCGGCCATTCTGGCGATCGCGCTGGTGGCAGGATCCGGCATCGTTCTGGAACGCATTGTCGTGCGGCCGCTTTGGAATCGCGGCTCGACGATGTTCGTCATGATTCTGGCAACTTTGGCCGCCCAGATCGTCATCGAACGTATCACGCTGATTGTCGGTGGCGATCAGCCGCGTACGTTGCCGGTCTTCACGGATTTACCGCCGCTGCGGATTTTCGGTTTTGCGGTCAACTTCCAGTTCCTCTGGATCGTCGGTTGCTCGGCCTTGATAATCGTGCTGCTCGGGTTGTTCTTTTCTTCGACAAAGACCGGCAAGGCGATGCGGGCGTGCTCGATCAACCGGGACGCGGCGGCGCTGCAAGGCATACCGGTGTCGCGCATGCTCGCTCTCGCTTTCGCTATCAGCGCGGCGCTTGGCGCGGTGGCCGGTATCCTCATTACGCCGACGCAATACACCGCCTTCAATGTCGGCGTGCCCTTCGCTATTAGCGGTTTCATCGCCGCCATCGTGGGTGGGTTCGGCCGTCCGCTCGGCGCTTTCGCCGGCGGAATTCTGCTCGGGGTGGCCCAGGCGCTGGCTATTGTCTATCTCGGCGCAGCATCTAAAAACGTCGCAGCGTTGTCGATTCTGCTGCTCTTTCTGTTTGTTCGCCCGACCGGGATTCTCGGCTCCGCAAAATAGCTAATCATCATTGGAGAAATGCCATGAACATTCATGAGATCGACTGGAGCAAGATTGAGTGGAAGAAGATCCGCGAAGGCGTCGAGCAAAAGGCGTTTTCCAGCGACGCCGCGACCGTCGCTCTTCACAGGCTCATGCCCGGCCATGAGCCGAAGCCGCACAGCCATCCGCACGAGCAGATTGCCTACATTATGTCGGGTCGACTTCGTTTTTTCATCGGCGAGGAGGTTCGGGATGTCGGACCCGGCGGGCTCGTTGTAATTCCACCGAATGTGAGGCACTGGGGCGAGGTTCTCGGTGACGAGCCGGTCATGAATCTAGATGTCTTTACGCCGAAGCGTCCGGAATACGCGCCTTGACGGCCTCGCGAGTTTTTGAACACGCGATTCGCGTCGTAGGCCAGTTGCTACCAGTTTGCTACATTGAACATCACTGCCGGTCGCCAGCTCGGCAAACACTATAATAGTTTCGGTACTCCCCGACACCGGGCATCATAGAACAATACCGCTACTCGCGAGTTTCAAGACCGGCGCCTCGGCCGCGAGAGGAGAATAGACGGCTATCTGGCGGCTTGCCGGCCGCGCAGGTGAGTGAGCGATGTTTGCTTTTTGGGTTCGCGGCTCCGCCCTTCCGCCGCGAGGGCAACGAGGCGAGACGGCTGCAGCAGGATCGACAGCGCGTCAAAGCCGACCGGCCGACTGAAAAGGTACCCTTGCGCATAGGTCGCGCCGGCGGTCGCGGCGAATTCCAGATCTTCGGTTTTTTCGATCCCCTCGACGACGGTTTCAAAACCGAGTTCGGTGGCCAATGTCAAACCGGTCCGGACAATCGCTTGTTTCTCGCAGTCCGTGGCGACCCCGAAGATAAGCGAACGGTCCAGCTTGACGGTGTCGAACGGCAAGCGCGCCAGGGTTGCGAGGTTGGAGTAACCGGCGCCGAAATCGTCGATCGCAAATCGCATACCCATTTTGCGTAAGCCGGCGATGTTCTGGCATACCCTGTCAGGATCGCGCATGGCTACCGACTCGGTGATCTCGAGCTCGAGCCGGGCAGGATCAAATCCTGTTCTGTCGAGCAATTGCGAAACCTGGTTGACGAAGAACGCGTCTTCGATGCTGGCTGCCGAGACGTTGGTGGCAAGAACGATATCGGAGCCGGCGGCGATGAGGCCGCCGATGTCTTCGATGGCCCGTTGCATGACAAATCGGTCAATTTCCTGAACCAGGCCCACTTCTTCGGCAATCGCGATGAAGCGTATCGGCGGAATATTGCCGAGCAACGGGTGCTCCCAGCGCGCAAGTGCTTCAACGCCACGGATGCTGCCGTCACCGCACTTGATGACCGGCTGATAATGCACCGACAGCGTCTTTTCACGAAGCGCGGCCCTGAGATCGCGTTCCAGCGAGAGTTTCGTTCTTGCGATCTCCGCTATTTCGGCGGTGAAGAACGAGAAGGTATTTCGTCCACGCTCCTTTGCGGCGTACATCGCCAGGTCGGCATTCATCAGAAGCTCTTCGTAGCTCGTGCCTTCCGAGGGGAAGAAAGTCACGCCGACACTTGCGCCGATGCTCAAGCTCGAACCGCCGATTTCAAAGGGCGCGCCGAGGTGGGTCAGCAGGTCCTTCAGCAACAGCCCCACGACGGAGCGATCCTGTTCGCTCGGAATGATCATGACGAATTCGTCGCCGCCAATCCGGGCCAAAGTCGGCGGCTTGCCGCGGTCGCCATCCCGCTCGTCAAAGAATGCGGACAGCCGTTCGGATACCTTTCGCAACAAAAGGTCGCCGGTTTTATGGCCGTAGGTGTCGTTGATCGATTTAAAGCCGTCGAGATCGAGGAAACATAATGCGCCGGATTTGGCCTGCTCGAAGATCTTCTTCGCATCGAGCCGAATCTTCTCTCTGTTGGGAAGGCCAGTTACTCCGTCGAAGAATGCCAACTGACGAATCTGGCCCATATTTGCCCGCAGATGTTCAAGCATCTGTTCGAACGCAAGGCCGAGGCTGAAGATTTCGCCGACACCCAGCGGCTTGAACGGCCTATCGAGGTTGCCATCGGCAACCGCGCGAGCCGCGGCGGCCAGCGTCGACAAGCCGAATGTCGCATGCCGTACGCCCATCAGCAGGCTGACGACCAGCATCAACAGGGTAATTGCGGCAACGATCAGGAATTGTCGCATCAATGAGCGCGTCTCGGTGGAACCGATTCGGAACATCTGGTCGCGCGTTGCGGTGACGATCGAGGCGTCGGTAAACGCGCATACCTTCAGCGGATTGTCGTAGTTGACGCAGCGCGCGACATGGGCGCCGTCATCTGAATGAATAAGCCCGTTGTCGTCGGCTGACATCGCCGCGAAGCCCGCTTTCGGACCGGCGGCGGATACGACCTCGCGGCCGTGCATGATGGCGACGCCCGCGTTGGTGAGCGAGGAGAAGTTCTCCAGCGTTCGCTCGGTCC
>JAQSCR010000019.1 GCA_029945495.1 Pseudolabrys sp.
ATCTGACGAAGCAGCGTCACAATCTGCTCCGCGTTGAACCTCTTCTTCGGCATGACCAAGCTCCTTTCTAAGACCAGTTTCTAACAATGCTTGGTCTAAAAAAGCCCGGTCAGGTCATTGGTATCCGAGTCGGAAACCTGAGCCGGCGTTGGGTCCAGCTTTCAACAGCTTGCGGCGGCGCCACTCGTTGTCTGGGAGCCTGCGCCAGCACGGGGCCTGCACAAAATAGTAAAGCCACGATGAGTAGTGGAGTCTGCCGACGGCGATGCCGAACCCGGTGAGATTCATCAGTCGCGCTGGCAACGTCGTCACCAGGTCGAAGCACGATGCGATATCGGCCAGCCCGCTGACCTGCATGATATTGGCGTAGAGGCTGGCCATTCGCACCAGCGAGCAATCACCGAACGCGGCATTAATCCTTCGGCCACCAGTGCGACAAAGCATTGTGAACGATCGTCCGGCTGGCGCCGAAACGCCCGCCGATCAAGTCTTCCGGCAGTTAGCGCCCGGTTCCAACCGGCCGCTAGCTGATGCCGCCGTCGGCAATGAAGGTGCGGCCGGTCAGCCATTTCGCATCGGGCGATGACAGGAACAACGCAATGCCGGAAATGTCGTCGGTCTGACCAATGCGGCCAAGCGGCGTCATCGCCACGATATTGGCGCCGCGCTCGGCAAGAATCTCAGTCGTCATTTCCGTCTCAATGACGCCGGGCGCAATCGTGTTGACGGTGACGCCACGCGGCCCGAGTTCCTTCGCCAAGGCATGCGACAGCGCAGCGACAGCCGCCTTGGACGCCGAATAGATCGACGAGGTCGGGATCGGCCGCGTCGCCAGCCCGGACGAGAAATTGACAATGCGGCCTCCCGGCGCTGGCATATGCGGCAGCGCGGCCTGGATCATCGACACGGTCCCGAGCACATTGGCGTCGAAGACAGCGTGGAAGAAATCGGCGTCGATTTTCTCGATCGGCCGGTTCTCGGCGACACCGGCGCAGTTCACCAGCACGTCGATATGACCGAAGCGCGCGACGACCTGCGCCACCATCGCCTTTGCATCTCCGGACTTGGCGATATCGCCGGCGACGGCAATACCCTGCGCGCCTGCCGCGTCGATCTCCCCGAGCACTTTCTCCGCGGCCAGCTTGCCGCTGCGGTAGCCGACGGCAACCCGGTAGCCTTCGGCGGCGAAACGCCTGGCAATGCCGGCGCCGATGCCGCGCGAACCGCCGGTAATCAGGACGACCTTGTTGCCGTTCGCTTTCGGATCGTTGCTCATGCTGCGTTCTTTCCATCTGCCGCGATCTCGAGCACGCGGGTGCGCCATTGCTGCAAATAGGCCTCACGGCCGGCGGGATCAATGCGCGGCGCGGCATAGGCCACAAAGGGCGGGTATGATTTCATGCCGAGATATTCGACCATTAAATGCTGCGTCGGATACAGCACCTGGTCGATCGGGCCATAGACATTGCCCGTCGAGAACCGCTCGACCGTGCCGCCCGATGTCAGGCACAACATGCCGATCTTGTCCCTGAAGAAGCCGCTGTCGAAGCGCTTGCCATCGGCATAGGCAAAACCAAAGGCCATGACGCGATCGAACCAGCCTTTCAGGATAGCAGGCACGCCGCCCCACCAGATCGGAAACAGCCAGATAACCAAATCGGCCTTGAGCACCCGCTGCTGTTCGCGCACGATATCGGGGGCGAAGCCGCCATTCGCGTGCGCGTGGCCCTGCTCGTTCTGGTAATGAAACCGCGACGCATCGTGAACCGTGGTGAAGTCATGCCGCCCGGCGACCGGGTTGAAGCCTTCGCCATACAGGTCGGACACCTCAACACTGTGGCCCGCGGCGGTGAGCGCATCGCGCGCGGCATCTTTCAACGCACCGGTAAAAGAAGTCGGCTCTGGATGCACGTAAACCAACAGAACATTCATACATTTACTCTTGTTGGCGAATAGTCTTGTTGGCGAAGCGCTCAGGCCTTCTTGGCGAAGCCGCCAAAAAGGCCCTTGGGGAAGAACATCAGCACGATCAGTAGCAGCGACAGCGAAATGATGTTCCTGAATCCGGCGCCAAAGAACACGATAGCCTCGGACTGGGTGATGCCGAGGAATATCCCGCCCACCAGACCCGCGACCGGGCTGCCGAAGCCGCCGATGATCGCCGCTATAAACCCGTTGATGCCGAACGGCGTACCAATGAGATACGCGGTATACTGCGTCGGCGTGATCAAAATGCCGGCGATGGCGCCAAGGCCGGCGCTGAGCGCGAAGGCGACGATCAGCATGCGCTCGACCGGAATACCCAGCAGAGCGGCAGCTTCGCGATTCTGAGCGCAGGCGCGCAGCGCCCGGCCCATCGGCGTGCGGTTGAAGAACTGGGTTAGAGCGAACACGAGTATGGCTCCAACGCCGAGAACCCAGAACAACTGATATGGAATCGCGATCGGGCCCAGTTTGAGCGGGCCCCCGGATGTGAATTCCGGGTAGGTCCGCGGCTGGTCGCCGAGCGTCAGAATGACGATCTGCTCGATCAGCAATTGCACGGCGAGCGTCGCCAGTATGATTGCGAACAGAGGCGCATTGCGCCGCCACCTCGGATTGATGACGAAGATCTGCACCAACACGCCGACGGCAGCGACAAGAATGGTCGCGATAATGGCCGACAGCCAGATCGGCAGGCCATAGCGCGTCAGGATCGAGTGCGCGAACATGCCACCGAGCATGACGAACACACCCTGCGCAAAGTTCACAATGCCGCTGGCGTTGTAGATGACGGAAAAGCCGATCGCGATCAGGCCGTAGATCAGGCCAATGCCAACGCCCGTGACGAGGCTCTGGGTGAGTTCGACAATGCTAGGCATCGGGAATTTCCTCTACGCCGAGATAGGCGGCGATGACTTCAGGATGGGCCTTGATCTCTTCCGGCGTGCCTTCGGCAATCTTTTTGCCGAAATCGAGCACGGCAATGCGGTGCGCGATGCGCGTCACCAAGGCAACGTCATGTTCGATCAGCAGCACCGTTGTGCCCTGAGCGTTGATCTTCTGGATGATGTGCGCGAGGCTCTCGGTCTCTTGCGTATTGAGACCGGCGGCCGGCTCGTCGAGAAGCAAGAGCTTCGGCTTGGCGGCCAGAGCCCGGGCGAGTTCAAGCAGACGTTGCTGGCCGTAGGGTAGCAGCTCAGCTTCGATGTCCGCTTGTGCACTGAGACCGACGAAGTCGAGCAGTTCCATTGCACGCTCTCGCACCTCGACTTCCTGCTTGCGAAACCACTTTGGCCGAAACAGCGAGGCAGCGACACCCCCTTTGGTGGCGAGATGACAGCCGACTTCGACATTTTCGGCGACCGACATTCCATTGAATAATTGAACGAGTTGAAACGTGCGCACCAGGCCCATGCCCGCAATCTCATGCTGCGGCACATGCGTAACGTCGCGGCCGTCCAGTTCAATGCTGCCGGCGCTCGAAGAGAGAAAGCCCGAGACCATATTAAAAAAGGTCGTCTTGCCGGCGCCATTCGGGCCGATGACGGCGAACAGGCTGCCTTCCGGCACTTCGAGGTCGATCTCGTTATTGGCGGCCAGACCGCCGAAGCGCTTGGTCAGGCCCTTTGCCTTGAGAAGTGCCATGGCTCAGGCCTCCTCTTTCTTGCGGCGAAACAGCCCGCCCAGTGCCGACAGGCCCTTGGGCGCGTATATCAAGGTCGCCAGCAGCCCGACCGCATAGGCGATGTCCTGATAGTGGCCGCTGCCGCGAACGACTTCCTGCAGCAGCGAGGTGACGACTGCGCCGATGATCGGGCCGACGATGGTGCCGACGCCACCAACGAACAGCATCGTGAATGTCAGGATGCTCATCGCCGGACCGAAGGCTTCCGGACTGATAAAATTGAACGTGTAGGCGTAAAGCGAACCGGCCGCCGAGGCATAGAGCGCGGCGACGACGAAAGCGATCAGCTTGAATCGCGGCACGCGGACACCGAGCGCCGCCGCGCCATTTTCGCTGCCAGAAATTGCGCGCAGGCCGCGGCCGAAGCGCGAGTCTCGCATGCGCAGCGACAACCAAAAGGCGAACGCCAACAAAACGGCCAGAACGACCAGTTTTCCGCGCTCGCTTTCGACAGTCCAGTTGCCAATGCCGAGCGACGGAATGCCGGCATAGCCCATGTACCCTTGCGTGACGCTGGTCCACTGGATCGAGATGTCATAGGTGATAAGGCCGAGCGAGAACGTCGCCATGGCGAGATAGTGGCCGCGCAGGCGCAGCGTCGGATACCCGATGATCAATGCAAAGAAACCTGCGACAACCATCGCGCCGATCAGGGCCAGTGCCGGCTCCCAACCATATTGCACGCAGAGAATGGCGCTGCCGTAACCGCCGATGCACGCAAAAGAATTCTGGCCGAACGACGCCTGGCCGGTATAGCCCATGAAGAAATTCAACCCGACGCAGAAAATGGCGTAGATCATCGCCATCTGCATCACGGTCAGCAGATAGCCACCGTAGATAAGCGCAAAGCACACCGCGAGCGCGGACAGACCCAACAATACGACCTGGAATCGGTCGAACCGCGAGGCGAATTTCGCCGCCGGAGCGGCTGGCTTAGGCGAAGTAATATTTGGCGAGGTCATGATGTGATTTGATCTCGTGCGTCGGCAATTCGGCGCGGACGCTGCCGGAGGAAAGGATGTAGACACGCTGGGCGAGCTTGAGCGCCAGCGGCGCCTTCTGTTCGACCAGAAGAATGCCGAGCCCCTCTTTATTGAGCGAGCCGAGCGTGGAGAGAATTTCGGTTGCGACGCGCGGCGCGAGGCCGAGCGACGGCTCATCGAGGATGAGCAATTTCGGATCGGCCATCAGGGCGCGGCCGACGGCGAGCATTTGCTGTTCGCCGCCCGACATTGACGAGGCGGTCTGCGTCAGGCGTTCCTTCAGACGCGGGAACAGTGTGAAAACCTTATCAAGCTGACGGTCCTTGTCCGCCTGCGATCCCGGCAGCTTGTAAGCGCCGATCTGCAGGTTTTCCTTGACGCTCATGTCACTGAAGAGCCCGCGGCCCTCCATGACCATGATGATGCCAAGCCCAGCGAGTTCGTTCGTCTTGAACTTGGTGACGTCCTGTCCCTTGAATTCGACTTTCCCGGAGCTCGGAATGAGCCGGGTAATGGCGCGGAGCAATGTCGTCTTGCCCGCGCCATTCGGTCCCAGGATGGTGACGAACTCGCCCGGCCCACCATTGAGGCTCGTCGGACGAAGAGCCTCAATGTGACCGTAATGAGCCGCCAGATCGCGGACAGTTAGGAGATTGGTCGTGTCCGCGGCCATCGCGCTACTTTCTTTCAACCAGCTTGTCGTTCTTGACCGACACGAGAACGTAGGGGTTCGTCGTAATGCCAATGTGCCGCTCGGTGGTGAAGTCGTACGACGCACCTGCCCCGGTGTAGGGACCGAGCTTCTCGAAAGCATCACGCACGGCTTCGCCTTCGGTCGTGTTGGCCCTCTTCATGGCCATGACCATCATCATCATCGAGTCCCAGGCGCGGGAGGCCTGCGCATTGTCGGTGCGGCCGTACTTGTCCTTCATCGCCTTGACGAAGGGTTCGGCTGCGGCGCGCGCTTTCGGATCGGCGAGCACGCTCAAGTCTTCCGACGCGAGCTGAATGAGCGGCGCCGGTGCCATGTACTGGTCGCCGAGAACCTTGCCTGCAGCCAGGTGGATGTCGAGTTCCTGGATCGAGCT
>JAQSCR010000020.1 GCA_029945495.1 Pseudolabrys sp.
GAATGCCGGTCATCACCGAGACGATCGCCGTGACCATGGCAACACCCGCCGACGGTCCATCCTTGGGCGTCGCGCCTTCCGGCACGTGCACGTGGATGTCGCGTCTGTCGAACAAAGGCGGCTCGATGCCGAAGGCAACCGCGCGCGAGCGGACGTAGGACGCCGCCGCCGAGATCGACTCCTTCATCACGTCACGCAGATTGCCGGTGACGGTCATCTTGCCCTTGCCCGGCATCGACGTGCCTTCGATGGTCAGCAACTCGCCGCCCACGTCGGTCCACGCGAGGCCCGTGACCATGCCGACCAGATCCTCGGCTTCGATCTCGCCGTAGCGGTACTTCGCCACGCCCAGATAATCGCCCAGGTTCGCCGCGGTGACGGCGATGGCCTTCTTCTTCGAGGTCATCAACTCCTTCACCGCCTTGCGGATCAAAGTCGACAATTCGCGCTCGAGACTACGCACGCCCGCTTCCCGCGTGTAACGGCGGATCAGCAGCAGCAGCGCCTCGTCGTCGATCGCCCATTCCTTCATCTCGAGGCCGTGCTTGGCGACGGCATGCGGGATCAAGTGCTTGCGCGCGATTTCGACCTTCTCGTCCTCGGTGTAGCCGGCGATGCGGATGATCTCCATACGATCCATCAACGGCCCGGGGATATTGAGCGTGTTGGCGGTCGTGATGAACATCACGTTCGACAGGTCGTATTCGACCTCCAGATAGTGATCGGCAAAGGTCGAGTTCTGTTCGGGGTCAAGGACCTCGAGCAAAGCCGACGACGGATCGCCGCGGAAATCGGCGCCCATCTTGTCGATCTCGTCCAGCAGGAACAGCGGGTTCGAGGTCTTCGCCTTGCGCATCGACTGGATGATCTTGCCTGGCATCGAACCGATATAGGTGCGGCGGTGACCGCGGATCTCGGCTTCGTCACGCACGCCGCCGAGCGACACGCGCACGAATTCGCGGCCGGTCGCCTTGGCGATCGACTTGCCGAGCGAGGTCTTGCCGACGCCCGGAGGCCCGACCAGACACAGGATCGGCCCGGTCAGCTTGTTGGCGCGCTGCTGCACGGCGAGATACTCGACGATGCGTTCCTTGACCTTCTCCAGGCCATAGTGATCGGCATCGAGAACCATCTCGGCGGCAACAAGATCCTTCTTGACCTTGCTCTTCTTGCCCCACGGGATCGACAACAGCCAGTCGAGATAGTTGCGCACCACGGTGGCTTCGGCAGACATCGGCGACATCTGACGCAGCTTCTTGAGCTCGTGGGTCGCCTTCTCGCGGGCTTCCTTCGACAGCTTGGTCTTCTTGATCTTGTCTTCCAGTTCGGCAAGTTCGTCCTTGCCTTCCTCGTCGCCGAGTTCCTTCTGGATCGCCTTCATCTGTTCGTTGAGGTAGTACTCGCGCTGGGTCTTCTCCATCTGCCGCTTGACGCGGGTGCGGATGCGCTTTTCCACCTGCAGGACCGAGATCTCGCTCTCCATCAGGCCGAGCACCTTCTCCAGGCGCGCGGTGACGGACGGCGTCTCCAGGATTTCCTGCTTGTCCGAAATCTTGACAGCGAGATGCGACGCGACGGTGTCGGCGAGCTTGGCGTAATCCTCGATCTGCTGGATCACGCCGACGACTTCCGGCGACACCTTCTTGTTCAGCTTCACATAGTTCTCAAACTCGGTGACCACCGAACGCGCCATCGCCTCCGCCTCGACGCGCTCGCCCATATCGTCGGCAAGCGCGGTGGCGTCGGCTTCATAGTATTCGTCACGGTCGTTATACTTGAGCACCTTGGCGCGCGTCGCGCCTTCGACCAGCACCTTGACGGTGCCGTCGGGCAGCTTAAGCAACTGCAGGACGCTCGCCAGCGTGCCGACCTCGAAGATCGAGTCGGTGGCCGGATCGTCGTCGGAGGCGTTCTTCTGCGTCGCCAGCAAAATGAAGGTGTCCGAGCGCATGACTTCTTCGAGCGCCTTGATCGACTTTTCGCGGCCGACAAAGAGCGGAACGATCATGTGCGGAAACACCACGATGTCGCGCAACGGCAAAACCGGATAGGCGCGGGTGTCGCCCGGTTGCAGCGTGGGTCGTGGCTTGGTTGTCATGGCCTTGCGTCCTTTTTGTTGTGCCCCTGTTCGTTGACCCGCCGCGGCGGCATCGCCAAACAGTGCCAGTCAGGATTGGGGGAGAGTGCCGCAGGTAACGAGCGCCGTTCCACGCGCCTTGAGGGACGGCCCTCAAGGGTCTCACCCGGTCGGTAGCATTAAGATTAATTGTACGCCGGTCCGTCTTCGACACTATAGGTAGGATGACGCTTTACGCTCCGCAAGTAAGCCTCGTCGATCAAGTTAAGACGAGATTTACGGACGCAACGACACCACAAACGGGTCGATTCGGCCAACAATCAGCCCTGCCGGGGCCGGTTATCCAGTACTGGACAGGAGATCGGACGAAGGCCCGAATCCCAGCACCTTAAGGCCGGTTCCCGGCCTTAAGGTCTCAAGCTTCAGACGCTCAGGCGCTGGCGGAACCCTGATCGGCCGCTCGGTCGGCGTAGATGTAGAGCGGGCGCGCGGTTCCCTCGACGACTTCCTTCGAGATCACCACTTCCTCGACGCCTTCAAGGCTCGGCAGATCGAACATGGTGTCGAGCAGGATGCCTTCCATGATCGAGCGCAGACCGCGCGCGCCGGTCTTGCGTTCGATCGCCCGGCGGGCGATAGCGCCGAGCGCTTCCTCGGCCAACGTCAGATCGATCGATTCCATTTCGAACAGGCGCTGGTACTGCTTGACCAGGGCGTTCTTCGGTTCGACCAGAATCTTCTTCAGCGAAATCTCGTCGAGATCCTCAAGCGTCGCCACCACCGGCAGACGGCCGACGAATTCCGGGATCAGGCCGTACTTGAGCAGATCCTCGGGCTCGACTTCGCGGAAGATTTCACCCTGCTTGCGATCTTCCGGCGCCGAGACGCGGGCGCCGAAACCGATCGACGTCGACTTGCCGCGCGACGAGATGATCTTGTCGAGGCCGGAGAAGGCGCCGCCGCAGACGAACAGGATATTGGTGGTGTCGACCTGCAGGAACTCCTGCTGCGGATGCTTGCGCCCGCCCTGCGGCGGTACGGAGGCGACGGTGCCTTCCATGATCTTCAGAAGCGCCTGCTGCACGCCTTCTCCCGACACGTCGCGGGTGATCGAGGGATTGTCGGACTTGCGCGAAATCTTGTCGATTTCGTCGATATAGACGATGCCGCGCTGGGCGCGCTCGACATTGTAGTCAGCCGCCTGCAACAGCTTGAGAATGATGTTCTCGACGTCCTCGCCGACGTAACCGGCTTCGGTCAAGGTCGTCGCGTCGGCCATCGTGAACGGCACGTCGAGGATGCGCGCAAGCGTCTGCGCCAGCAGCGTCTTGCCCGAGCCGGTCGGCCCGATCAAAAGGATGTTCGACTTCGCCAACTCGACGTCGTTGTGCTTGGCCTGGTGATTGAGGCGCTTGTAGTGATTGTGCACGGCGACCGAGAGCACGCGCTTGGCATGCATCTGACCGATCACGTAGTCGTCGAGGACCTTGCAGATTTCCTTCGGCGTCGGAATACCGTCGCGCGACTTCACCAGCGAGGATTTGTTTTCCTCGCGGATGATGTCCATGCACAGCTCGACGCATTCATCGCAGATGAACACGGTCGGACCGGCGATAAGCTTGCGTACTTCGTGCTGGCTCTTGCCGCAGAACGAGCAGTACAGGGTGTTCTTGGAATCGCTGCCGCCGACTTTGCTCATTCCATTCTCCGTATCACTCGAGCGAGGATCACTCGTTCGCACTCTCCGCCGTCGGCGAACTTAAAGGCAGTCGCCACGTCCAGCGAAGCAAGTTTCGCGCCGGACTTCCAGCGCGGCGGCCTGACGAAACGGGAGGCCTGCGATCCCCGGTACACTCCCACACCCTAAGCGAAGCATGCTAACGGTATGATAATCAAGAATGTATTAACGATAATGCCACGCCTCTTTGTTCAAAATAGGCGCGTTTCATAAACCCTGGTCCGCGCTGCCTGCCCGGCCGCATCGGAACTTTTAGCGCAGCCCACCCGGCGATCAGACCGGTTTGGGAAGCATTTCCTGCGGCCGCTTGTCGATGACCTTGTCGACGATGCCGAAGTCCTTGGCCATGTCGGCGGTCAGGAAGTAGTCGCGCTCGAGGGCGTCTTCGATCTTCTTGAGCGCCTGGCCGGTATGGTGGACGTAAATCTCGTTCAGCCGCTTCTTCAGGTTCAGGATTTCCTGCGCGTGCAGCATGATGTCGGTCGCCTGGCCCTGGAACCCGCCGGACGGCTGATGCACCATGATGCGGGCGTTCGGCAGCGCAAAGCGCATGTCCTTGGCGCCGGCGGCCAGCAGCAGCGAACCCATCGAGGCGGCCTGGCCGACGCACAGGGTCGACACCTGCGGACGGATGAACTGCATGGTGTCGTAGATCGCCATGCCCGATGTCACCACCCCGCCCGGCGAGTTGATGTACATCGAGATTTCTTTTTTCGGATTTTCCGCTTCCAGGAACAGAAGCTGCGCCACCACCAAGGTGGCCATCCCGTCCTCGATCGGGCCGGTGATGAAGATGATCCGTTCCTTCAGGAGCCGCGAAAAGATGTCGTAGGCCCGTTCGCCGCGGTTGGTCTGTTCGACCACCATCGGCACAAGCTGCATGTAGGTTTCGACCGGATCTCTCATTTCGGCTCCAAAGGGCAAAGCGGCGCGAATCATTCCGGCCAGATTAGCCGCAACCCGCATATCGATGATCTATTTTCGCCGCAGCCCGAACGCAAGCCCCCAGGGAGTTACCTGGCAGGCCAATGACGGAGACCGTTAAGGCTCCGTCACAAGCCGCTGTACAAAGATGGGCGTTTGCGTCAGGCGACCGATTCGTCGTCCGGCTTGTACAGTTCCTCGCGCGTCACCTTCTTGTCGGTCACGTCGGCGAGTTCGACGATGAAGTCGACCACCTTTTCCTCGAAGATTGGCGCCCGCACTGAGGCGACGGCCTGCGGGTTCTGGCGGAAGTAATCCCACACCCGCTGCTCCTGGCCGGCGAACTGACGCGCCCGTTCGGCGATGGCGCGGCTCAATTCGTCGTCGGTGACGGTGATTGTGTTCTTCTCGCCGATTTCGGCCAGCACCAGGCCGAGCCGCACGCGGCGGGTGGCGATGGCGCGGTATTCGTCCCGCGCCTTTTCCTCAGTGGTATTCTCGTCCGCGAAGCTCTTGTTCTCGCTCTTGAGCTCTTCGGTCACCGAGGTCCAGACGCGGCTGAATTCGTCTTCCACCATGGTCGGCGGCGGATCGAACTTGTGCAGCCTGTCGAGTTCGTCGAGCAGCGCGCGCTTGAGCTTCTGCCGGGTCGCCGCCGCATGATCGCGAGCGAGGCGATCCTTGATCGCGTCGCGCAGCTTGACGAGCGATTCAAGGCCGAGCGTCTTGGCGAATTCGTCGTCGGCGGTGATGCTGCCGGGGGCTTCGATCGACTTCGCGGTGACCGCGAATTCGGCTTCCTTGCCGGCCAGTTCGGCGTTGCCGTAGGCCACCGGGAACGTCGCCTTCACCGTGCGGTTTTCACCGGCGCCGATGCCGATCAGCTGTTCCTCGAAGCCGGGAATGAAGGTGTTCGAACCGATCTGCACGGCGATGTCGTCGCCGGTGCCGCCGTCGAACGGCTCGCCG
>JAQSCR010000021.1 GCA_029945495.1 Pseudolabrys sp.
GATCGAGTAAATTTTCACAGTCTCAAATCAATGCGCCGCGGCTTTAGGGCCGCGGCGCGAACGCGAGGGGGAGATTGATGGCCGCGGACATCAAGATTTTCAATCCCGATACGCTCGGCAAGCCGCTCGGCCAATATTCGCAGATCACCCGCGTCAAGGCCTCGGAATTTGTCTTCATCGCCGGCCAGTTGGCGGCTGACAAAGCCGGCAACGTCGTTGGCGCCGACGACTTCGACGCGCAATGCGTCCAGGTGTTCGGCAATATAGAAGCCGCGCTGAAGTCGGTCGGCGGCGGCTGGGGCAATGTCGTGCAGTTCACCACCTATCTGGTGCATTCGCAGGACATCCCGAAATTCATGACCTACCGCCTGCGCGAATTTCCCGGGATGTTTCCGAACGGCGCCTATCCACCCAACACATTGTTGATGGTCGACCGGCTGGTGAAGGAGCCGTTCCTCGTCGAGGTTCAGGCCATGGCCGCGATCTAGTCTCTTTAGTTGCGCATGATCTTGTCCGAAAACCGGTCCCCACTTTTCGGGATCATGCGCTACTTCGGCGGGTCGATCAGGCTGACGTGGGCGGCGACGACGCGCCAGCCTTCCGGGAATCGCACCCAGGTCTGCATCTGCCGGCCGATCTTGCCGGCCGCCGACGGGCGTTCGTACAAAGTCGACGCGGTGGCGAAGTCGCGGCCATAGGTCGTAATCACCGTCTGCGAAATGGTGCGGCCGAGACCGACCGGCGAGCGCGCGACGCGGAACGATTTGATCGCGTCATAGCCGTAAAGGTTTTCATTGGCGCCGTAGCGCACGGTGCGCTTGTCGTCGCGGAACATGCTGTTGAGCGCGTCGACGTCGTTATTCACCAGCGCCACTTCGTAGGCATCGAAGGCTTTGCGCACCTCGGCCACGACCTCCGGCAGGTCGACTTCCATTTCCGTTTCTCCGTTGAATTACAGCTGCGGCCGCGGCGCGACGACCGCGCCCATTTGCTCCAGCGCGAAGGCGACGCGCAAGGCGATATCCTCGCGCCAAGGCGCGGCGATGATCTGCAGGCCGATCGGCAAAGGCTTGAGCGCGACCGGCACCGCCACCACCGGCAGGCCGATGAAGGAGATCGGCTGGGTGTAGAGGCCCATATTCGCCCGCACCGGCATGTCGACGCCGTCGAGCGTGAAGTTTTGCTGGCCGAGTTTGGGCGCGGTGACCGGCGTCGCCGGCGCCAAGATCACGTCGCAGTCCTTGAACAAAGCGAGCACCTGCTCGCGATACCAGCGGCGGAAAATCTGCGCCTTCACCACCAAGGTCGCCGGCACCATAGCGGCGGCGATCAGCCGGTCGCGCACCGCCGGATCGAAATCATTGGCTTGTTTGCGCAAGCGATCGAGATGCAGCGCCGCACCTTCCGTGCAGGTGATGACGTACGCCGCCGCGCGGGCGCGCGCGGCCTCTGGGATCTCGATGGTGCGCGCATTGAGCGTCTTGGCGACGCCGTCGAGCGCGCCCAAGGCTTCGGGCGATGCGCCCTTGCGGAAATAGCCGCCGGCCACCGCGATGCGCAGACCGTCGAGGCCGCGATCGAGAAACGGCAAGGTCGATTCCTTCGGACGATCGACGCAAGCAGCATCGTCGGCGTCGGTGCCCTGCATCACGTCATAACTGACGCTAAGATCGCGCACCGAGCGCGCGAACGGCCCGAGATGATCGAGGCTGGCGACGAAGGGAAACGTGCGCGCTCGCGTCAGCCGGCCATAGGTCGGCTTCAGGCCGAAAATGCCGCACAGCGACGACGGCACCCTGATCGAACCGTTGGTGTCGGAGCCGAGCGCGATCGGCACCAGGCCGCCGCCGACCGCCGCGCCCGAGCCGCCGGACGACCCGCCGGTCATGCGCGTGACGTCGTGCGGATTGCGCGAAGGACCGTCATGCACGTTTTCGCCGGTGAAGTCGTAGGCGTACTCGCCCATGTTGAGCGCGCCAACCAGCACCGCGCCGGCGGCTTCCATGCGCGCGATCAGTTCGGCGTCGCGCTTGGCGGGCGCATGCGCGCGGTTGATCTTCGACCCGGCGACGGTGGCGAGGCCTTCGATATCGAACAAGTTCTTGACCGCGAAGGGCACGCCGGCGAGCGGCAGCTTGGCTTTGTCGGGTGAAGCATCGATCGCCTTGGCGCGCGCGCGGGCGCGTTCAGCCGTGACGGCAGTGAAGGCGTTCAGCGCCGGATTGCGCGCGGCGATGACAGCGAGCGCGGCATCGACGACCGACAGCGCGCTCACTTTGTCCGAGGCAACCGCCTGCGCGATCTCCGACCCGGTCGACCAGGTGAAATTGGTGCTCATGGTTCAGGCCTTGAAAATCGGCGCCGGCTCGGCTTCGTCCAGCAGCGGAAATTCCGCGACCGTGGCGGCGTGCCGCAGCGTGACCTCGAGATTGGCCTTGACCGACGCCTGCCAGGCCGGGTCGAGCGGCAGATCGAGCGCCGCGGCAGCGGCGGCGATGAATTCGTCGAGCGGGGGGCTGGACATGGAAATCCTCTACAGTTGGCCGACAATGCTCAGTCTAGATGCAAATTTGAAGCCAAAAATAGTCCCGGCCGGCAATAGCCGCCCCACCCTACTCCACAAACGCCGCGGTGCGCTTGTCGCGGGCATATTTCACCAACGCAAGATAACGATACAGCCCGTGCACGAATTTGCCGTATGGCAGGCTGAGGAACAACCCCAGCACGACGCCGAGATGCAGCGCGAGCAGGATGCCCATCGCGCCGCTGTCGCGCCACAGCATCAAGGCAAAACCGCTCAGACTGGTGAGAAACAGCATGGCGATGAACGCGGTGTCCATGCCCTGGCGCTGCGTATCGACCAGAACGGCGTCGCGCTTCCGCGCCAGCACGAACAGGCCGGCCGGCCCGACAAGCAAGCCAAGGCCGCCGACAATGCCGAGCAGCACCGGCAGGCTCGCGAGCGTATAAGGCGCGCGCCAACCGAAGCCGTAATGATAGACGGTCGCCACTGAGGTTGCGGCAAAGCAGAACAGGAAGCCGTAGAAGGTGAAGTGGTGGAAGATACGCCGTCGCGCCGACGGCTTTTCGCTTTCGCTGGTGCAGCCGCCGCCGCCACCGCCGAGATAGCGCAAATGCGCGGCGTCACCGGTCGCCTGCCCGATCGCCTGCGCGTCGGCGCTGCCGTTGATGTCGCGCCAGAAGGCACGCAGGCCGACGGCGAGCGCGGCAATGGCGTAGAGGAACACCGCGCCGAATAAAGCCACCATCGCATTGTGCGGCATGACTTTATAGAAGTCGCCGGCGTTCGGTGAGAACAACAGCGCCGGATCGCGCAGCGCAACAAAGCCGACGATAAAGCCGGCGACGCTCGCCGCCGTCAGCAGCGTGATAGTGAGACCGTTGCGGGCAAAGGCCGGCGCGAAAGCGCGCGGCCAGGCATAATGCGCGTAGGAATCATTGCGCACCTTGGCCAGCGCCGCCGGCACATTGACGTTGAATTCGTGCGGCGGCGAATATTGGCAATCGGTATAGCAGGCGCCGCATTGGTGGCAGAGATGGCTAAGATAATTGAGGTCGGCATCGGCAAAGGTGCGGCGCATTTCCATCGCCGGAAATACCGCGCACAGGCCCTCGCAATAGCGGCAGGCATTGCAGATCGTCATCAGCCGGTCGGCTTCGACCAAGGCGCCGGCGCGCTGCGTCTCAGTTACGGGCATGCTTGGCCGCTCCCTCGCCGGCAATGCGGCCGAACACCGCGCCGATGGTCATGCCGATGCCGGCGAGATAACCCTTGCCCAGCACATTTCCCGCCATGATCTCGCCGGCGGCAAACATGTTGGCGGCGGTCTTGCCATTGGCGAGCACCATGCGCGACTCCTCGTTCACCCGCACGCCGAGATAGGTGAAGGTGATGCCGGGGCGCAGCGGATAGGCGTAATAAGGCGGCTTGTCGAGCTTACGCGCCCAGTGGCTTTTCGGGATCGCCAGGCCGGACGTCGCGCAATCGTCGAGCACGGTGTGATCGAAGGTGCCGGGCCGCACCGCGGTATTGAAGTCGGCAACGGTTTTTTCCAGCGCGGCGGCATTGAGCTGAAGCTTGCCGGCGAGTTCGCCGATGGTCGAGGCCTGCACCGCCGGAAAGATCGACGGCATGAACATGTGGATCGATTGCGAATCGACGATGGAATAGCCGATCTGGTCCGGCTGTTGCGCGATCAAGCGGCCCCAGATCGCGTAGCGCTTCGGCCAGGTCTCCTCGCCTTCGTCATAAAAGCGTTGCGCGTTGCGGTTGACCATGATGCCGAACACGACGCTGTCGAGCCTTGTCGCGATGCCGCCGTCGAATTTCGGCGCGCGCGCGTCGATGGCGACCGCGTGGCATTGCGTCGGATCGCCGACCGGCATCACGCCGTTGTCGAGCAGCATGCGCAGCACGTCGCCGCGATTATAGGGCGTGCCGCGAATGAGGAAGTTGTCGGCGGCGTCGCCCCAGTGCTGCTTCAACCATTCGATGTTGGCCTCGAAACCGCCGGCGGCGGCGACGAACGTATGGCCGCGCACCTGCCGCGGCTGGCCTTGATATTGAATCGTCGCCGCCGTGAAGAAGCCGTCCTCGATGGTCAGCGCGGTCACCGGCGCATCGTTGAGACAGACGACGCCGAGCGCCTCGGCCTGGCGATAGAGCGCATTCAACATGCCACGGCCGCCGCCGAGGAAAAACGCATTGGTCTTACCGAGCGACAGCGTACCGCCGAGCGGCGGCTGGAACAGAACGCCCTGCTTGTTCATCCACGGGATCAGTTCGTGCGAGCGCGCGATGGTGAGCTGCGCCAGTGCCTTGTCGGTCTCACCGCCGGTGACGCGATAAAGATCGTCGAGGAACTCGGCCGGGTCGTAAGGCCCGGTCATGGTCGGCGCGCTGCCGTCATGGGCGCAGCGCAGGTTGCGGGTGTGGCGCGTGTTGCCGCCGCGATAAAACGCCGGCGCGGCCTCGAGCACAATCACCGAGCGGCCGGCGCGCGCCGCGGTGATGGCGGCGCACAAAGCGGCGTTGCCGCCGCCGGCCACCACCACATCGTAAGTTTCATCGAAGGGCATGCCGGCTTCGCACTCGTTCCGGTACGCCGGCGCGCTACCAAGTTCGCCAGCTAACCATTTGATATCAAAGGCGCTATCGCTGCGGCCCCGGCGTGTTTAGCAACCTTAAGGGACCCCCGCAACAAGGTCGCTCAATAATCTCGCTGCAGGCCGGCCGCGGTCTGGCCTGCCAGGCGGCCGAGCACCGTCGCGGTCAACAGGCCGTTTCCCGACAAATAGCCGGACGCGGTTGCGCCCGAGACACCGACGGCAGCGCCGCCGGCGGCCAGTAGATTGGGAAAGATGCCGCCGTTGTCGCGTTTGACACGACAGGCGCTGTCGATAGCGAGCCCGCCCTGGGTGTGAAACAGCGCGCCGGTCACTTTGACCGCGTGATAGGGGGCTGAGAAAAGCTGCGCGGCGGCGAATTGCCGGCCGAAATTGTCGCGGCCGTCGCGCGCCTTGAGCGCCTCAACCTCGCTGCAGGCGGCGGCAAACGGCGCGGCTGGCACATGCATCGCCGTGGCGAGCGCTTGCATGCTGTCCGCGCTCACAATCGCGCCCGTCCGCTCGGCGGCGCGATAGTCCTCGAACTGGCGCGCGATG
>JAQSCR010000022.1 GCA_029945495.1 Pseudolabrys sp.
TGGCGCGGGTCGGCTCGTCGGCGTCGTCCTCGTCGATCGGCACGACCAGGAAAACGCCGGGGACGAGCGCGTGCGCCAGCGCATATTCGGTGGCGCCGCCGCGTTCGTCCGAGACGCTCTGCACGATGTAGTCGCCGGTCTTTGGTGGATAGGGATGCACGGAGAACGCCCTGATGTCGGCCATGCCGCCGCTGGCGTGGGCGTAGTGCGTGCCGTTCCACGCATAGCCCGCCTGCTCGGGATCGTGGGCGACGCCCTTGCGCAGGCTGAAGGACTGCAAATTGAAAGTCGGCCCGAGCAGCGGCTGCGCCTCGCTGAGGATCGGCGCTGCGGAGTCGATGCAGGCCGACAGCGACAGCGCGCACAACGCGGCCGCGATCATGGGTATGGCGGGGAAGCTCACTCCGCCGCCTGCTGGTCGTGGCCGAGCCGATGATGCAACGTCTTGAGAAGCTTTTCGGCGGCTTCGGCGATCACGGTGCCGGGCGGGAAGATCGCCTCGCAGCCGGCCTTGGTCAGCGCGTCGTAGTCCTGCGGCGGCACGACGCCGCCGACGACGATCATTATGTCGTCGCGGCCCTGGTCGGCCAGTTGTTTTTTCAGTTCCGGCACCAAAGTCAGATGCGCGGCGGCCAGCGACGAGACGCCGAGGATGTGCACGTCGTTCTCCACCGCCTGGCGCGCGGCTTCCTCCGGCGTCGCAAACAGCGGGCCGATGTCGACGTCGAAGCCGAGATCGGCGAACGCCGACGCGATCACCTTCTGGCCGCGGTCATGGCCGTCCTGGCCGATCTTGGCGACCAGCAGGCGAGGGCGCCGCCCTTCGGCGGCCTCGAATGCCTCGATGGCAACGCGCACCCGTTCGACCGCCCCTGCCATGCCGACCTCCCGCTTGTAGACGCCGGTAATCGATTTGATCGTGGCCACGTGGCGGCCATAGACCTTCTCCAGCGCCATCGAAATTTCGCCGACGGTGGCCTTGGCACGCGCGGCGTCGACCGCGAGCGCCAGCAGGTTGCCATTGCCGCTCGCGGCGCGGGTCAGCGCGTCGAGCGCTTCCTGGAGCGCGACCGGATCGCGCTCGGCGCGCAGGCGCGCGAGCTTGTCGAGCTGCATCTGCCGCACGGCGGTGTTGTCGATCTTCAAGACGTCGATCGGCGCTTCGTCGGTTGGCTGATATTTGTTGACGCCGATCACCGACTGGATGCCGGCGTCAATGCGGGCTTGCGTCTTCGCCGAGGCTTCCTCGATGCGCAATTTCGGAATGCCGGCCTCGATCGCCTTGGTCATGCCGCCGAGCGCCTCGACTTCCTCGATATGCGCCCACGCCTTGGCGGCGAGATCGTAGGTCAGCTTCTCGATATAGTAAGAGCCGCCCCACGGATCGACGATGCGCGTCGCGCCGGCTTCCTGTTGCAGCACAATCTGGGTGTTGCGGGCGATGCGGGCGGAGAAGTCCGTCGGCAAGGCGAGCGCCTCGTCGAGCGCATTGGTGTGCAGCGACTGGGTCTGGCCCTGGGTCGCCGCCATCGCCTCGATCATGGTGCGCGAGACGTTGTTGAACACGTCCTGGGCTGCCAGCGACCAACCCGAAGTCTGGCAGTGCGTGCGCAGCGACAGCGAGCGCGCGTCTTCCGGTTTGAACGGCTTCATCAGCTTGGCCCAGATCATGCGGGCGGCGCGCAGCTTGGCGATCTCCATGAAGTAGTTCATGCCGATCGCCCAGAAGAACGACACGCGCGGCGCAAACTGATCGATGGTCAGGCCGGCTTTGATGCCGGCGCGGACATATTCGACGCCGTCGGCGAGCGTATAAGCCAGCTCGAGGTCCTGCGTCGCGCCGGCTTCCTGCATGTGATAGCCGGACACCGAGATCGAATTGAACTTCGGCATCTCGGCCGAGGTATAGGCGAAGATATCGGAGATGATGCGCAACGAAGGACCGGGCGGATAGATATAGGTGTTGCGCACCATGAATTCTTTGAGGATGTCGTTCTGGATCGTGCCCGAGAGTTTCTCGTGCGGCACGCCCTGTTCCTCGCCGGCGACGATATAAAGCGCCAGCACGGGCAGCACCGCGCCGTTCATGGTCATCGACACGCTCATCTTGTCGAGCGGAATGCCGGAGAACAATGTGCGCAGGTCGTAGATGGAATCGATGGCGACGCCGGCCATGCCGACGTCGCCGGCGACGCGCGGGTGATCGCTGTCATAGCCGCGATGGGTGGCAAGATCGAAGGCGATCGACAGGCCCTTCTGCCCGGCGGCGAGGTTGCGCCGGTAGAAGGCGTTGGAATCTTCGGCCGTCGAGAAGCCGGCATATTGCCGGATGGTCCAGGGCTGCGCCGCGTACATCGCCGGATAAGGCCCGCGTAGATACGGCGCCTTGCCGGGATAGGTGTCGAGGAAGTCGAGGCCCTTGAGATCGGCCTCGCCATAGACCGGCTTCACCGGGATGGCCTCCGGCGTGATCCACGGCGCGCCGCTTTCATCGTTCGCTGCTGCCGGCGCTTCGCGCCAATCGATATTGCTGAAATTCGGTACGCTCACAGGGCCACTCCCAATTCCGCCAGCCTGCGCTCGCGTGCGGCGATCTGTTCCTCGATAACCAGCGCATCGCTCGGGCGCGCGGCGAAGAGGAACGCGCCGATACCCTTCGGCGGATAAGCAAAGCCCATCGGCGGGGAGGCGAGGTCGATCCAGCCGCGACGCGGATCGCGCGGGCTGAAGATGAGGTAGACGATCGCACAGACAACGATCATTAAGGCCGTGACAAAGCTGGCGATGAACGGGTCGGCGCCGCCGAAGGCTACGCCCGCCGTCGCCAGCGTGATGGCGAACAACGGCATGGCGAAGCCGAAGAACGCTTTCAAGATGCGCCCCCACCTGGCAAATAGCGCGTGCCGGGCGCGCAGGATCGCCAGTTCGCGCCTGACCTCGTTGATTTCCGCATTGCGGTCCATGACGCCTGCCCCAAATCAGGTCTCCGCGTTCAATCTATCATAAGCGGCGCTGAGCGTCGAAAGCACGTCTCCCCCCACAAATACGAAGGTTTTCACGCCCGCTTCCTTGAGCGCCGCCTCCTGTTCGCCCGGCCGGCCGGCGAGATGCACGACGGCGCCGGCGTCAGCCAGCGCCTTGGCGGCGCTGGTCGCTTGCTCGGCATAGGCCACGTCCGATCCGCACAGACAGGCGAGCGTCGCGCCGGACTTCTTGAAGGCGGCCACCATGTCGGCCTGGTCCTTGAAGCCGTCATTGCCGAGCGCCTCGATACCGCCGGCCTCGTAGAAATTTTTGGCAAACATCGCGCGCGGCGTGAAGTCGGCGAGTCTGCCGAGCGTGGCCAGGAACACCTTCGGCCGCAGGCCGGTCTTGGCGAGCGCCGCGTCGGACTTGTCGCGCAAGGCTTCGAACGGTTCAGCCAGGCGAATGCTCGGCAGTGGCTCGATGCCGGCAACCGCGCCGGTTTCCTTCGGCAGCGCGACGCGCGCGACATTCAAAACCGCCGGCAATTTCTCGCCGAGCAGGGGATAGTCGCTGGTGCCGATCAGCGTGTCCTTGCGGCGCGCGATCGCCGCCTGCCGCGCGGCGCGCACGGCGGCGACGTTCTTCTGGACCAATCCGCTTTCGAGCGCGGCCCAGGCGCCGCCGGCTTTTTCGATGTCCTGGAATTGCGTCCAGGCGGCGGCGCACAGTTCGCTGGTGAGCGCTTCGATGGCGCCTGAGCCGGCGGCCGGATCGCTAACCTTGGCGAGATTGGATTCTTCCAGCAGCACGAGTTGCGTGTTGCGCGCGACACGGCGGGCAAAGGCGTCCGGCAAACCCAGCGGCAAGGTGTGCGGCAGTGCCAGGATGCTGTCGGCGCCAGCGAGGCCGGCGGCGGCGACCGCGATTGTCATGCGCAGCAGGTTCACATTGGGATCGCGCTTGGTCAGCATGCGCCATGCCGTCTCGGCGGCGACATAGGTTGGCTTTGGCGTCAGGCCGCAAGCTTGCTCGACGCGCGCCCACAGTTTCCGCAGCGCGCGGAATTTGGCGATGGTGAGAAACTCGTCGGCATCGGCGGTGAGGCGGAAATAGATCAGGTCGCGTGCCGCATCCAACGGCATGCCAGCGGCCTCAAGTGCGCGCAGATATTCGAGCGCGCTGGCAATCGCGAACGCCAGCTCCTGCGCTTCCGAGCCGCCGGCATTGTGGATGATGCGGCTGTCGGCGACCGCGAAGGGGCCGGCAAAGCCTTGGCTGGATAAATCGCGCACCAGTCCGGCAAAGGATTTCGACAGTTCGCTCCAGGGCATCGGCGTTGCGCCGGTGGCGGCGAAGCTGCCGACCGGATCGAGGCCGGTGCGCAGGTGAACCTCCGCCGCCGTGCCGTGCGCCTTCACCAGAGCCGCGATCTGCCGAACGACGCCGCGTGCGGCGGCACTAAGATCGATGTCGATGGTGATGCCGAAGCCGAATTCGACGCCGTTAAGGACCTGTTTCAGGGATTTACCTGAGGGATCGAGTCCGTAGCCATTGGCGTTGGCAGAACCGGCCATCACCAGTGTCAGCCCGGTTGCTCCGTTTTCAAGATCGCTGAGCGCCTGCTTGTTGGCGGCGAGCGGATCGGGATGGTCGACCCGCTGCATGATCGTCCAGGCGGCGCCGGCTTTGCGCCCGGCGACGGGCTCGACCCCGACGGCGCGCGGATAGAGCGGTTCGACGCGCAAGCCGTCATAGGTCTGGCTGACCAGTCGCTTTTCGAAGGAAGCGCCTTTCAGCGCCACGTCGACCAGTTCGCGCCACTCGGCGGCGTGGGTGGCCGGGAATTCGGCGGCGAGGGTGAGAGGACTATTTAGAGGCTCATTCATGGGGGCAAATTGGCATAGAAGGCACTCGGCCGCTATTGAGATAGAGCAATGTACATGCCCGATCAGCGCAGCGGCGGCAACCGCTCGATTCCGGTGCTGTCGACCTTGGCCAGCGCCTCGCGCAGGCTTTGCCCGGCGATCACCCGGTCGCCGGCGATCTCGGCGAGCGGCAGCAGTACGAAGGCGCGCTCGAACAGGTGCGGATGCGGCAGGATCAGGCCCGGCTCGTCGAGCGTAAGTTCGTCATAGGCGATGATGTCGATATCGGCGGTGCGCGGGCCCCAGCGCTTCTCGTGCGCCCGGTCGCGGCCGAGCTTGAGCTCGACGGCCTGCGCGCGCGCCAGCAGGTCGCGCGGCGACAAATTGGTCTCGACGGCGATGCACAGGTTGATGAAGGGCGGCTGATACTTGAAGCCCCAGGGCGGCGTCGAATAGTCGGACGAGCGCGCGGTCAGCCGCAGGTCGCGGCCGTCGCACAGAAGCTGCACCGCCCGGTCGAGAATAGCCCGGCTGTTGCCGACGTTTCCGCCAAGCGCGAGTAGCGCTTCAGTCATGGTTTTGATTTTTGCCGGCCGCGCACCAGCGTGACGCCGACATCACTGAAGGTCGCCGCGATCGGCGCGTGCGGCTTATGAATCGTCACCGCGACCGAACGCACGCGCGGGAAGCCGGCGAGGATGGCGTCGGCGACGCGGCTGGCGGCGGCTTCGATCAGCCGGAAGCGCTGCGAACAGAATGCCTCGCTGGCGCAGGTGGCGACGTGAGAATAGGAAACGGTGTCGTTGACCTTGTCGGAGCGCGCGGCGTCGGACAGGTCGAT
>JAQSCR010000023.1:0-2144 GCA_029945495.1 Pseudolabrys sp.
TCGTCGTTGAGCAGCACGCGACCCTGCTGCGGCGGATAGAGCCCGGAGACGATATTGAACAAGGTCGTCTTGCCGGCGCCGTTGGGGCCGATGATGGCGAAGATCTCGCCGGCTTCGACCGTAAACGACACCTCGGTCAGCGCGGTGACGCCGCCGAAGCTGATGCCAAGCCTCTCGACCGCCAGTCTGCTCACGACCGCCTCCATCCGAGCAGGCTGGCGAGCGACGGCACGATGCCGGCGGGCACGAAGATCATGACGACGATCATGACCAGACCGAGCGCGATGTGCTCGTAATCGTGAAACACCGTCAGCAACTGCGGCAGCAGCACCAGCAGCGCCGCGCCGACAATGCCGCCGAGCGTCGAACCCAGCCCGCCGAGCACGGCCATGGTGACGAATTCGATCGAGCGCAGGAAGCCGGCGACTTCCGGCGTCACCAAGCCGTCGAACATCGCCAGATAGGCGCCAGCGACGGCGGCATAGACCGCCGACAGCACAAAGGCGATCAGCTTGTAGCGCGCGACGTCGATACCGAGCACCTGCGCCGCGGTCTCGCTGTCATGGATTGCGCGCAGCGCGCGGCCAGTCGGGCTGGCGATGACATTGGCGGCGATCCAGGCGCCGATCACCAAAGTCACGCCGGCGATCCAGTACCAGGTCCACGGGCCGGCCATGCGCCAGCCGAACAATTCGAGACGCGGCACCGGCATGCCGTCCGGTCCGCCGGTCCAGGCCGACTCGTTGGCAAACACCATGGCGAACAACAGGCCCATGCCGAGTGTCGCCACCGCGAGATAGTGGCCGCGCAGCCGCAATATCGGCCGCCCGACCAGGAAGGCGATGGCGCCGACGATCAGCGCCAGCCAGGGCGGAATGCCGAGATGCGTCGGTCCGACCGCGACGGCATAGGCGCCGATGCCGAAAAATCCGGCGTGGCCGAGGCTGACTTGTCCGGCAAAGCCGATCAGCAGGTTGAGCCCGACCACCGCGAGCGCGAAGATGCAGATCAGCGCGGCGACGCGCAGATAAAACAGCGACGGCAGCAGCAGCGGCAGGATAGCGACCACGATCGCCAGCACCAGGACGACGGCATAAGGACTCTGGACGAAGCGGCGCATCATCTAGACGCGCTCCACGCCGCTGCGGCCGAACAGGCCCTGCGGCATCAGGAACAGCACGCCGAGAATGACCAGGAAGGCGACGGCGTCCTTGTAGCTCGACGATATGTAGCCGGCGCTGAAGGCCTCGAGCAGGCCGACCATCAGCCCGCCGACCACCGCGCCGAGCGGATTGCCCATGCCGCCGAGCATCGCCGCGGCGAATCCTTTGAGCGCCAGTAGCGTGCCGGAATCGTAACTGGTGAAGGTGATCGGCGTCATCAGGATGCCACCGATGGCGCCGATCGCCGCCGATACCGCGAACGACAGGCCGACCACCGCATTGGTATTGATACCGACGAGCCGCGCGGCCAGCCGGTTGGCGGCGGTCGCCAGCACGGCCTTGCCGGTCAGCGTGCGGGTGAGGAAGTACCAGAGCGCGGCCACGATTCCCGCGGCGCCGCCGAGAACGATGAGGCTCTGCGGCAGCAGCGCCGCGCCGCCGACGATCCAGGGATCGCGCCCGGCATAGGGCGGCAGCGAATGGAAATTCTTGTCGAAGACGATGCTGGTCGCGCCGCGCAGCAGGATCGAAGCGCCGATGGTGATGATGATCAGCGTCACCGGTGAAGCGCCGCGCGCCGGTTCGATTGCCAGCCGATACAGCGCCAGCCCGATGACGACCGCGGTGACCAACGCGGTTAAAGCGGCGAGCGGTAGCGGCAGACCGGCGGCATGGGCAAACACCGTCACCATGCCACCGAGCATGACGAACTCGCCTTGCGCGAAATTGATCACGCCGGAGGCGTTGTAGATCAGCGTGAAGCCAAGCGCGACCAGTGCGTAAATCGCGCCCACGGTCAGCCCGGAAAATGCGAATTGCAGGAATTCGGGCATCTCTATTCCCGTCATTCCGGGGCGCCGCCATCAGCGCGCTTGCGTGCGTCTTCAACGCGCTATGGCGGCGAACCCGGAATCCAGAGGTACGGCGCGGTGTCTATTGTAGCTGGATTCCGGGTTCGCGGCCTTTCGGCCGCGCCCCGGA
>JAQSCR010000023.1:2154-5670 GCA_029945495.1 Pseudolabrys sp.
CGGAATGACAGATGGTGTGTCGACTGATACCCTTAGTTCGCCAGGGTCCAGTCGCCGTTCTTGATCTCGAGCATGCGGAAGGCCGTGAGATCGAGACCGAGATGGTCGGTCGGCGACATATTGACCAAGCCGCCGGTGCCCATGAAGTTCTTGGTCGCCTCGATGGCGTCGCGCACCTTCGCCTTGTCGGCGCTCTTGGCGCGCTTCATCGCGTCGACCAGGATCATCAGGCCGTCATAGGCATGACCGCCGAAGGTCGACACCGGCTGGCCGGTGGCCTTCTCGTAGGTCGTCTTGTAGTCGACCACGACCTTCTTCTGCGGATCGCTGGCCGGCAGCTTCTCGGCGACGAGCAAAGCGGCGGCCGGCAGGCGGACGCCATCGGCTGCGGCGCCGGCGAGGTCGATATACTGCTTGGAGCCGACGCCGTGGCTCTCATAGAGCGGCACCTTGATGTCGAGCTGCTTGTAGTTGCGGGTGACGATCGCCGGGCCCTGGCCGAAGCCGGGATTGACCACCGCCTGGATGCCGGCGGTGCCTTTGATGTTGGTGAGCTGGGGCGTCATGTCGGTGTCGCCGGGGCCGTAGGTCTCCTGATGCAGCACGTCGATGCCGTACTTCTTGTTGACGGTCATGCACTGCTGCTGCATCGAGGCGCCGAAGGCGTCCTTGCCCGAGATCATGGCGATCTTGGTGAGGCCGCGCTTCTTGAGGTCCTCGAAGATCTTCTCGCACGCCATCAGGTCGGTGTGCGGCGTCTTGAAGATGTACGGCTTCGCCGGGCTTACGGCTTGCACCGCGCCGGCGAAATTGATGAACGGGATTTTAGCTTCTTCCGCGAGCGGAATGATGGCCATGGTGGTGGCGGTGGTCGATCCGGCGAGCAGCGCGTCGACCTTGTCCTGCTCGATCAGGCGGGTGCCGAAGGTGCGCGCCTGGTTCGGGTTGCCGGCATCGTCATAGACGATCAGGTTGATCTTCTCGCCGTTGACGCCGCCTTTGGCGTTGATGTCGGCGACGTACATTTCCAGCGTCTTCTTTTCCGGATCGCCAAGGAACGAGGCGGGCCCGGTGACCGATAGCACCGCGCCGATCTTGATTTCGGCGTGCGCGGCGCTGGCGGCCACAATGAATGCGGCTGCGGCCGCCAGTTTCAGACTGTTTCGCAGAAGTGTCGTCATGTTATCCTCCCGTGGTAGATTTTTGTTGTTCGCGATTATTGGTTATGCCGCCCTCTGCCGGCGGATCGTGGCGACGCGGAATCGGTTGGCGACGAAAGCCGCGTCGGTCAGGCACGCATTGCCGGCGGGATTGGCGCCGGTCACGTGATAGTCGCTGAAGGCGGCGGACTGGTTGACGTAAACCCCGCCGGTGAGATTGACCGACAGCGCCACGCCGGCGCGGGCGAACGCGTCGCCCGCCGCATTGATGGTGGCCTCGTCGGTGGCGTAGAGCGACGCGGTGATGGCGCCCTTGCGGCGCGCCGATTCCGCTGCGCGCGCGATGGCGTCGGCGGTCGAGGCGGCCTTGACGATGAAGCTGATCGGGCCGAAGCGTTCCTCGCCCCAGGCGGCCTCATCGGCGGCATCGACCGCCAGCACCAGCGGGCTGGCGGTGCGCGCATCGGCGAAACCGGTGACCGGCACGGCCGCGGAATCGCGCACGATACGGCCGAGTTTGCGTGCTGCCGCGACGCGCGCCACGGTGGCTTCGTTCTGCACGGCGCCGAGAATGCCGGCGGCGCGTTCGGGCTCGCCCAGCAGTTTGTCGATTGCCGTGGCAATGCCGGCGGCGACCTCGTCGAAGCTCTTGCGGCCGTCATTGGTGTCGATGCCATCGGCCGGCACGAAGATGTTCTGCGGCGCGGTGCACATCTGGCCCGAATAGAGCGACAGCGAGAAGGCGACGTTGCCGCACAGGCCGCGGAAATCGTTCGTCGAGGCGATGACGATCGGGTTGATGCCGGCTTCCTCGGTGAACACCAGGTCGGTCTTGGCGTTGGCGCGCAGCCAGCTGCCGAAGGCAGGCCCGCCGGTGAAGTCGACAATGGCGATGTCCGGCCGCATAACCAGATCCTTGGTGACCGGCGCTTCCGCCTCGTCGGCGGCGAGCATCAGCACGTTGGGATCGAAGCCGGCCTCGCGCAAGACCGCGCGCGCGATCTGCACGGTCAAAGCCAGCGGCAAAATGGCGCCGGGATGCGGCTTGACGATAACGCTATTGCCAGTCGCCAGGCTGGCGAAAATGCCGGGATAGCCGTTCCAGGTCGGGAAGGTGGCGCAGCCGATCGTCAGCGCGACGCCGCGCGGCACGATACGCCAGATCTTGTCGAGCACCAGCGGCTCGCCCTTGCCTTGCGGCTTCGCCCATTCGGCGCTGCGCGGCACGCGGTTCATTTCATCATAGGCGTAGGCGACCGCTTCCAGCCCGCGATCCTGCGCATGTGGCCCGCCGGCCTGGAACGCCATCATGAAAGCCTGGCCGGTCGTGTGCATGACGGCGTTGGCCATCAGGAAGCTCTGCCGGTTCACGCGATGCAGGACTTCCAGGCAGACGCCGACACGATCCTCGATCGAGGCCTGCGCCCAGGCTTGCCCGGCGCGTTGCGACGCCGCGATCAGCGCATCGGCGGACGCGGCCGGGTAGGTGATGCCCAGTGTAACGCCATAGGGCGAGACTTCATGGCCGACGCGGCGCTCGGAAGGCTGGTCGAGATCGAAGGGTTTGCCGAGCAGAGCCTTGAACGCCGCTTCGCCGTCGGCCTTGGCGGTCTCGCCGTAGATCTTGCCGCTGGCTGATTCCGGATAGGCGCTCCAATAGGTGCGCGCGCGGCAGGCCTCGACGGCGCGCTCAAGCAGGGCGCGATGCGCTTCGAAAAAGCGGCTCATGGCATTTCCTCCTGGTGCGCCGCGGTCGTTCCGGCTGCTTTCCGACAAACCGATCCGGTTTGCCTTCGGCCGCCGCGCCGCGTTGACACCTCTATCTTGCGTGGCCTATTAATTAGCCGACCGGCCGGTCAGTCAAGTATTATTCGATCAAGGCGCTCAAACTCCCGCCAGCGGGAGCAAAGAAGCGCCGATCGGGGGAGAACGCCATGGACGAGACACCCATCCTCGTCGACAAACGCGCAGGTTATTACGCGGTCACGCTGAATCGGCCGGACCGCCTCAATTCGTTTACCGAAGCCATGCATCACGCCTTGATGGCGGCGTTGACGCAGGCCGAGGCCGACCCCGACTGCCGGGCGCTGCTGCTGACCGGCGCCGGCCGCGGTTTCTGCGCCGGACAGGATCTCGGCGACCGGCTGGCCAGCGGCGACACGAAACCCGACCTCGGCGCCACCATCGGGACTTTCTACAATCCGCTGGTGCATAAATTGCGCGCCCTGCCGTTCCCGGTGGTCGCGGCGGTCAATGGCGTCGCCGCTGGCGCCGGCGCCAACATAGCGCTCGCCTGCGACATCGTGCTCGCCGGTAGAAGCGCCAAATTCATTCAGGCCTTCGCCAAGATCGGCCT
>JAQSCR010000024.1 GCA_029945495.1 Pseudolabrys sp.
TCGAGGCGGTGGCGGCGGTCAACGATGCGCGCAAGCGGGCGATGGCGCGCAAGGTTTCGACCGCGCTCGGCGGCGACATTCGCGGCAAGACCATCGCCGTGCTGGGGCTGACCTTCAAGCCGAACACCGACGACATGCGCGAGGCGCCTTCGATTCCCTTAATCACCGCGTTGCAGGACATGGGCGCCACGGTGCGCGCCTACGATCCGGTCGGCATGGAGCAGGCCAAAAGCGTCATCGACCACGTAACGTTCTGCGAGGACGCCTATGCCTGCGCCAAGGGCGCCTCTGCTTTGGTGATCGTCACCGAGTGGGAGCAGTTCCGCGCGCTCGATTTCGCCCGGCTCAAGGGCGTGATGGCCAATCCGCTGCTGGTCGACCTGCGCAATATCTACCGTGCCGACGAAGTGGCGCGGCATGGCTTTGCCTATGAGGGCGTCGGTCGAGGCGGCAAGTAGACCAACTTTCTGTCGTCTCCGGCGAACCGCTAAAGCTCATCCAACATTTCGATAGCTTCGCGTCAAATTAGAGGCGCTTTAGCCTTGCTTTCCGACCAGAGTCCTTTTGCGATGGGTAAGGGTTTGATGCCCAGATCATGCCACCAGCCGACCTCATTCCCGGCCTGGTGAAGTTGTTGATGATGATCACGGCACAGCGACACGGTAAATTCGTCGCTGACTTTCAGACCCAGAGCCCTGGGCTGTGCAAAACGCAAATGATGCGCGTCGGAAGGCACATGTCGACACACGAGACATGGCTGTGAGGCAACGAACCGGAGATGATCTTTATCACGATGTCGTTTCGGTTCCCCGATTGCCAATACGCTTTTGTCGATCTTCCCCCGCAAGAGTTCGGGTGAGGCGGTGACAATTGATGTGTTGGACGAAGGCTGATCGTTAAGTTGGCGCCGGGCCGGAGCTTGATCCCTCGTAACCATGTCCTGCCGTCGGCCATAATAGCGCGAAGGGCGCGGAATGGGCGTCGTGTCATCGGGCGGAAGTCCCCGAGGTGCGGCTTGATTGGTGGGGGGTGGTTCGCAGGCCGAGTCTGCGGACGTGGCGATCTTTCCGCTTGCATAGAGCGTGAGGCCGAAGGGGGCGCCGAATGTCGAAAGCGCTCTTTTGGTGGCGTCCGTCTCGGCCGCTTTAAGGGCGAGATCATGGACTTCGCCCGGCGAGGATCCGCGGCCTTCACCCGTGCCGTAGCCTTCACGGATTACCAGCGTACCATGAGATTGTACTGTGATGCGCACACGGGCGATGTACACCGCGAGAAATGCTCCGCGGTTCTCCCTCGCCAAGACGCATTTTGATTCGACGGTTTCTCGATTCCAGCCGTCGAGCCCGAAAATGCGGCTGCCTCCGAGATTGCGAACCAGCCCTCCACGTAAGAGAGCGTTCGTCCATTGATCTCGCGCGTTCGCACCCGGCTGTGGTCGATGTCCCGCCGCAGCGCCTGCGTTTGCTTAGCTGAAAAGCTCATCAGCGTGTCCTCCCGGTGAGAAAAGGTGATGCGCTGTCGGAGGATTGATTGAAGCGGGGGGGGGACTGGGCGATTACGCTTTGTTCGACCGACGGCAATTTAGCGCGGCTTCGATCTTTGCGGTGGACAAATCCAGTGCGATTTAGGTTTGGCGAGCGCTTCAGACCGGCGCGCCGCAACAGGGATACGCGCCGGTTCGTTTAGCGGCCTATTTGGACCCGGGGTGGCTGAACGCGACTGTTGGCATTTCTCGTTGGCCGCGTGCGCCATATTCGTCGCCGGGACTTGTGCCAATTTAGCATCAAATCATACTGTATCGACCATGCGAGATTTAACCAGGCAACCATTGATAAATATCGTAACGGCTTGACGACTGTAGGCCGCCACCAGCGCCCAATCTGGCTCTTTGTCGAGGGCGAACAACTGTCGAGCGCGCATCGGCGCAAGGACGAGTGCTGCGAAAAGGTCAGCTAGGATGAGCGGATCGGACTGCCGGATTTCCCCTCGCTGCATTCTCGATTTGAAGAACGCGGCTAGAGTGCGATGGACCCGCTCCGGGCCAACCTCGAAATAGCGCCGTGATGGTTCCGGGAAACGAGCGGCTTCTGCGACAAATAAACGATGGAGCGCAACGATATCCGGCTGCAGAACCGCGCGCGTGTAGCGCGCGGCAATTTTAAGTAGGATGGCTTCGAGATCTTCGCTATCGGCGCTTGGCTCCAAAATCAGCTCGGCAAAACTGTCGCATACGGCATTCAGGATTTCTACAAAGAGCTTTTCCTTGCTGTCGAAGTAGCTGTAAACGGTTGGTTTCGAAACGCCACTACGGGCTGCGATCTGATCAACACTCGCGCCATTAAAACCGTTCTCGACGAATGTCTTGGTGGCAGCTTTCAGAATAAGGTCGCGCGTCGCGCGGCCTGCCGGGCGCGACGATTTAACGGCTGAGGTCGCTCGGGCCATGATGCTTATCGACTGCTGTGGCGGTGCAGGAAGCCGAGGACGGCTGCGTTGAATTCCGCAGGCTTTTCGATGTTAGAGAGGTGGCCAGCGTCGTCGATTACTGTCAGTTCCGCGCCCGGTATGTCGCCGGCGAGTTCCCGCGCCATCTCTACGGTTGTCAGTCTATCCTCGCTACCGACGACAACGTGGGTTGGCACCTTAATCGTATAAAGGTCGTCGCGCACGTCCATCATTACCGAGGCCTCGATGCTCTTGATATAGGAATCTTTGTGCAACCGGCACATGCTGTCGACCAGGCTGCGAAAGGCCGCTTCCGATGCATTGGGGCCGACGAGGGTGCGAGCTACCGGCTCGGCGATGTCCTTCGGCTCTTTGCCGGCGAGAAGGGGCTCTTTACGCGAGGCGATGAAGGCCTTCTTTTTTTCTTCGGAGAAGCCGGCAAAGCCCTTATGGGTGTCGCACAAAGTCAGCGTCAACAGCCGCGACGCATAGCGGGTGACGAAATCCATAGCAATGCGGCCGCCCATCGACAGACCGACGACATGCGCGCGCTCGACGCGGAACTTATCGAGTACCCGCGCTAGATCATCGGCATAGCTGCCAAAGTTCAGTGGGCCGTCATAGTCGTCGCTGTCGCCATAGCCGCGGGCGTCCCAGGCCGCCGCGTGGAAATGCGGCGCGAAGGCGTCAATCTGATCGTACCAATTCCGGCGATTGCCGCCGATGCCGTGCATGAAAATCACCAGTTCGCCTTTGCCGGCGTGCTCAACTGCGATGCGCGGAGCGGGACCGATTTTTTCAAGTTGTGTGGCGATCATGTGAATTGCCCTTGATTGACAGAGAAACGTCTGGCGAGTGGCTTTAAGAAGAAATGGTCGGTTACGCCGTAAATGACGACGATGACGATGCAGCAGGCAAATACCATCGCGGCGTCCGACACTGTTTGCGCTCGCATCAGCAGGTAGCCGATGCCGGAAGACGCCCCGAACAGCTCGGACACCAGCGCGATCTTCCAACAAATGCCATAGGCGACGCGCAAGCCCGCAATCAAAAAGGGGGCAACCAGCGGCAATGTCACCTTGAAAAACCGGCGTAGCGGATTGCGCGTCAGGCTGGCGCCAAGTTCGTCGAGGTCGGGATCAATCTGGCGGAAGCCCGCGATTGCATTGATCATGCAGAATGGCAGAACAATCGCGGTCTGGATAAACAACACTGTCGGCGTTGAAATTTTGAACCAGACCACGCCAAGGATAGCCCAGCCGACCGACGGAAAGCTGTTGAGGAAAGTTAAAATGCGCCGTTCGATAATGCCGTCAAGAATGGGTGCGGCCCGCACTGTGGCGGCGAGCGCAAGGGCCAAGGTCATGGCGATGGTGACCGATGCGACGACGCGGCTGAGGCTGACCAATGCATGATAGGCGATGTCGCCATCGGTAATAAAACGTGTCATCGCCGCTAACACGCTTGTCGGGCCAGGCAAGACGAATTCCGGCATGTGGCGCGCGCTCACCCACCAGACGGCGACAAGCGTGACGATGGTGCCCTCGGCTATAACGCGCTGCGCCATAAAAGAACCGCCGGATGCCTTAGTCACGCGCAAATCTCCTGTCGAGTTTGCGCTGGATCGGACGGAACAGGATGACCTCGGCGGCCACAACGAAGATCAGAATAAAGACGATGATAGCGAAGATCGTCTCTGTATCGAATTCCTGCCGGGCGACATTCAGCAAATATCCGACGCCGGCATTGCCGCCGAACAGCTCGGAAGTAAGCACCACCTTCCAGGACACTCCGAAGCTCGTACGCAGCGCCGCGAACAGATAGGGCATCAATAGCGGGACGGCAATTTTTCCGGCGCGGCGCCATGCGCTGCGGCTGAGACTACGGCCCAGTTCGACGAGGTCGTTGTCGAGCTCTTGGAGTCCGGTACGGACGTTGATGATCGTGAAAGGCAGCAAGATGAGCGTGACCGCGAAGACCACGGTCACGCTATTGAGACCAAACCAGATCATCGCGATGAACAGCCAGCCGATGCCGGAAAAGGCATTCAGGAATGGCGTGAGCCGTCCATCAATCAGGAGCCGCAACGGCCTGACGTAGTGCGCCAGCGCCGCCAACGTGCAGCCTGTTACGAAGGCAATCCCAATGGCGAGGCCGACATGAAGAAGGGATAGGCCGAGTTGAGCAGTCTCATTAGCGTCTGTTAGGAAGCCGGCAATGCGGCGGGCCACCTGCCAGGGGCCGGGCAACTGATAGGACGGAACGACGGTTGAATAGCCCCACCACAGCAGCACCATGGCGAGTGTAAAAAGGTGGGCGAGCGCGTCCGATGTCGTCAGCGCTCGCTCTTTTCGGGGCATCAGGATGGACTGCTTGCCCGTCACTTGCTTGTGGCGTCCGGGCGCAACGCCTTGTCCCAAATAGTTTCCTGAATTGGCGGGTAAGTCTTCAGGATGTCGAGTTCCTTGGCTTTATCCCAAAGAAGAGCAATCGCCTTGACATCCTGATCCGACAAAACGACTGGGAAATCTGAGAACCGCGAGAACCACGCGCTGAAAAAGCCTGGCTCGATATTGAATTCCTTGCCGACGGCAGGAAACACCTCCTCCGGATGCGCCTTGGCGTATTCCATCGAGGCGCTCAGAATTCTCTGAAATTCGCGATAGACTTCAGGCTTGGCTCGCAGATTTTCGCCGTAACCGGCCAGGACGGCCGACACCATGCGCAAGTGGAATTTGTTGGTGAGGTCCTGTGCGGTCTGCGCGATCGGCGTAAATTCGCCCGTCTGCATCGCTTTATAGGCTTGTGCGTGGATCAGTGCCGCGGCGTCAACTTTGCCTGTGGCCAATGCTGCAGGCATTGCGGGCGCCGGCATTTCGACGAATTCGAGATCGCCGCCCTTAAGCGATACGTTCAGTCCATAGACGTCGTGAAGCGCGATGCGCACTAGCGTGATACCGGCGGAGCCGAGCGAATAGACCGCTAGTTTTTTACCTTTCAGATCGGCGACCGTTTTGATCGGACTTCCTTTCTTTACCCAGAGTCCGGCGCCTTCACCCGACGTGTGGTAGCGCAATCCGGTTCCCATTATAAGCAGATCGAGGCCGTGTTCGCGGGCGCGCGGGATTGCCATCGCCGCGGTTTCGATGACGTCATAGGTGCGTGCCGACTGACCTGACGGATATTTTGGACCAGCGCTATGGAGAGACTATTGCATTTGTGCG
>JAQSCR010000025.1 GCA_029945495.1 Pseudolabrys sp.
TTAAACTTGCCGACCCCGGCATTGATCCGGGCGACGAGCGATTGCTCCAAGGCCAAGGCCTCTACGGTGGACACCTGACCGTCGGCGTGCAGCAGACCGCGACCCTTGGCGATGGTCTCCTTAAGGTCCCGCAGCGAATATTGCCCGTAGGACTGCCGAATGACCTCGGCGGTGAGTTCATGCAGGGGGACAACCGTCCGGCGCTCGAAGACGTGATCGATGGCACGAGTGAGCGCCTCGCCCGGCGTGATCGTGCGGTCCCAGCGAGGGCGGACGTCCGGACGGAGCGCGCGCAGTTGCGCAAGTTCGCTGTCGCTCACCTGAGCGATCTGTCCTTGGCGCACTTGATCCGGAGTCAGCTCATATTGTTTCTGTTCGCGGTTTTCGCGGACGAGAATGGCGATTTCGTCGCGGGTAAGTTCCCGACCTAGTTCGGCCTCGCGGGTCGCAATGGCCGCGTCGCGTTGCTGCGCGCGCTTGGAGAACCGGGCGAGGAGGTCCGGCGAGACGCCGGCCAGTTCAAAGCCGTGGTCGCGGCGCTCGATGACGTAGCCGAGCCGGTGGGCTTCGCGGGCGAGGGAGTTGCGGTAGACCTCCGTGAGATACTTCGTGCGTTCGAAGATGGCCGAGGGCTCGAGAGCCAGCAGCCGGCCCGGGCTCGAATCACTTTGGGTCACATTGAAAATGAAAGCGTGCGAATGCAGGTGCGGATCAAGGGCGCGGCTTTCGCCATGCCGGAAGACGGCGGCGGCGATCTTGCCACTGGTGACATAGCGCTTGTTGATGCCCTGGCCGTCCTGATGGCAGGCGGAGGCTTCGAGTTCCTGGAGAGCCTCGTGGACGGCTTTTTCATGCGCCCGGATCAGGCGCTCGTCGCCGCCGAGGAAGGCTTGGATGGAAACCGACTTCGGAGCGTTGAACACGGCGTCGTAACCGGCGCGACGGCCATCTTTCATTCGCTCCGTTAGCTGCTCGCCGGTGACGGCGTGGTGATTGCTGGCCACGCGCGCGAAGGCTTCATCGGCGATGCATTTGGCCTCGCCGAGCCCGACGGCCTGACAGAGTTGGCCGTAGCACTCGCCCTCGACCTTCATGCCCTCGGCATAGTAGTCGGCCTGGCGGAGGTATTCACCGAGGGCTTTGCTGAAGACCTTGCAGGTGCGGATGGTCAGCATCCGCCACCTCCGACCATCAACCTCAACAAACCAAGATACAAACTGCCAATAAAACCACTTACCCAACTAACACCTAAGCCAAAATAATAATATCCAACCAAAGAACCAAAACCAAGAAACCAAGTATCAACCAACCCAATGAACCAATTACTCCAAGAATCAAAAAATGAACCTGACCCACTGACAAAAACCAAAACAAAAGAATAAGTAAGGACACCAACGTCTAAGCGCTTTCGCTTAGAGGTCGCCCGGGGTGCGCCCGTTGCGTCACAGGCTGACGCCGGATAGGTTGACCGCATGCAACAAGGTAATCCCACCCCACTTCCCCCGCCCCCCACTAGCCAGACTGCAGTCGCACCCACGCCGCGCCCGGGCGATAACTCGGCCGTGCCTGCGCGACAACCGGTCCCTCCGGCAGGGCCAACTGTGCGGCCACCAGCATTCACCCGGAATGAGCAGTTGAACATACCGGCCCATGCCCGAGATTTGACCGGCGCCTCGCCACCCAGCGGCAAGGAGGCGCCCTGTGTGGGGACCAACAAGGCTGAGGCGCTCGCCCGGTTGATCGCAGAAGGACGACGACCCCGTTCCCGGCGATTCGCCGAACTGGAACCATACCGTAACGTGCTGCTGACCGAACGGGGCGCGGGGGCATCTATCCGTCTGATGACGGAATCGCTCGCCAAACTGGGCGTCGACGTATCCGAGGAAACGCTGCGGGTGTGGTTGCTCAGGCAGAAAATGCCGAAGCGGCGGAAGACGCGGACGAAACCCGTCGCACGATCCGAATCCCCCGCTCCGCCGTCATCTGCTCCCGCCAGCGCGCCAATTGGGCCGGTGCCCGTTGTTTCAAGGACAAGCCCGAGCCCGTCAGCCGTTCCTGCGGTCACAGCGCCGGTGCCTCCACCGGTCATTCCGTATTGGCAAAAAAGGGGTCCGCGCATCGCCCGCGATGATTTTTGACCGGCGGGTCAGTTGAGGCCGTGCATCTCGCCGGATGACACCAGCCGGCGGATTTGCTGGCAGGGAATCCGCTTGTGCCGGATTCCAGGCACGGGCCGGAGAATCCGGCGGGCCACCAGGCGATAGATAGTGGGCCTACTGACGCCGAGCGCCGTGGCGGATTCCTCGACGGAATAGGTCAGGCGTTCGATGGGCGGAGAATCGGGGGCAGGAGAAAGGGTTTGCGATGTCATGGGGCCATTATCGCAAACGGGGCTTCAATTACGAAGCGCGCCCGCTGAACAGAAGGACCGCTGTTTACTCGCCGTCGGCCTGAAACTTGCGACAGATCAAACCGGTATCAGTTGAGCGCGCAGTCTGCCGGAGGTAGAGGCAAACCAGCAGTATGCTCGATCAAATGGCTGCGGGCAGTGTCAGCGACGGTGAAATCTGAAGTGTAGCCGGGGGCGCGGGTATTGAACCAGCCGGCGGTTGCGCGGGCGCGAATCTGCCCGCGACTGGCGAGGACATGGTAATGGAGTTGGGCCGGTAGGCCAAGTTCGTCGGCGTGACTCTGGCGCCATTCCTCGACCAAGGCCGCAAGCACCTTCTTGGGCCGGGTCTGCCGGCGGAGTTGCGGCAGAACGTCGAGCAGGTGGAATTGGGCAAGATCGCGCCGGGCTAATTCCGAATGGAGGCAGCGGAGGAACAATGCCCACCAGACGGGCGTGAAGGTAGCAATCCGCTGAATCGGGTGTTCGTGGCTGAGGTGCGCGAAGGGATTGGACCGGAGCCAGTGCTGGCGCTGCTCTGCCCAGTAGTCGCGGACAAAACGGCGTTGGGCCGAATTGATCTCGGCTTGGAATTGTTGACGCTTGGTGGCCACGGCGGTCGAACATTGCTCGTGCCGGGCATATCGCTGGGGGCAATGGCCGGTGCGGGTGATTGATTGATGGTATTCGTGTTCGGCATTTGTCGCGGCGTCACGGACCGCCCGGTAAGAGTCACCGCCTGCCAGTTCGCAGGCTGACTCGGCTTCGGCTTCCAGGAGAACCGGGAGTTCGGCTTCGCGGATGCTAATGGTCCGAAAGCGGACGGCGGTGCTTACTTCCGCAACGAAGGCGGCGGCCAGAGTTGGGGGCTTGCGCAGGCAACCGGGACAGCCGACTCGTTCAAATGCCTGAATCACACACCAGTCGGTGAGTGTTCGGGGCCAAGAGTGAACTGAGCGGCGGGGCATGAAGGTTGAAAAGATAGCCATGTGAACGAATCAGGCAAACGCAGGCTCCAGTCGGGTTGCGTTGCCATGGCCGCGAGGGAACGCTTGTGATTGGCTGGTGAAGGGGCCGGTAAGGGGTTTGTTCGACGCTCACTTGGAGTCGGCAGACCTCCACGCGCCGGCTCCCGGCGCGCTGCCACGGCCCGTCCCGCGTCGGGCGCAGGCGGGCCTAGCTGGGGTATCGCCCCCAGCCCCCATTCAGCGCAAGGCCGCGATGGCGCGTAGTTTTTCTCTCAATTTCGGCAGGCGCTGCTGGCTGGCGCGATCCGACGGAATCTGCCCCGACAGGGCTTCGTCAAATTCCCGCGCGACCGTAAGGGTTTGCATAGCACCGATGATGTAGCGCCGCAATTCCGCGGGAGCCTGGTCCACGTCGGACACGATGCTTTCGCGTCCATCAATGACCGTGATGAAATCCTCGAGATCGTGGCTGGCATAATAATCGCCCGCGCCCCGGTCGAGGAAGGCGACATACTTGGTCGCGAGAAATCCGACGGGGGAAACCAGCTTCAGACGAGTGTGTGCGAATTCCTGCTCAGTTGCAGTCGCCAGCGCTTCCTTGAACCACGCGGTGTTGAGCCCAAGAGCCGCGCCGTCAGTCGGCATGATGTCTACCGTCAGGCCTCCAAGCACCCAGCGGCAGAGCGGTGCGCCGTCGCGAGTGTCGTGGTTGAATCCCAGATTACGAATTCTCGCCTCCAAGTCGGAATACCGCTCAGCGATCACCACCCCGAGAATAACGTCAACATCGTCGGTCGGTCGGACAGGTGAGAAACCGGGGTCATCCAAGAGCAGGTTGACGATCGAACCGCCGACAAAGGCGTAACTGAGCCCTAGCCCGTCGAGCCGGTCGGCCACCGCACGCAGTGCTCCGAGGTTAGGCGACCGCATGGCTGTTCAGGAGTTGGCTGATTTCTTTCTCGGCAAATGCGCGTTCGCGTGCCCGCCCGATGCGCAGGGCGTCCACCAGCGCGAGCAACTGGTAGAGTTCCGGATCGCGGCGAGCGGCGCCGGGGACGCTGGAGTAGAGCGGCTGGACGGAAGCGCCTTGCACCTGGCCCTCAGGATCCGGCCAAACCGGAGGCAGCTGATCTGACTGGAATTGACCTGACATGGCCGGAGCGGCCCAGGCGGTCGGCATTCCGCGAGAAACGCCTTTGGGGCTGACCGGAAAGGCATAGGGCACACCATGGACGAGAAAATTGCGGAGGGCTTCGCGTCGCACTTGCTTGGTTTCAGGATCGGCCAAACGCGCCTCCACCAAACGGCGGACGGCGGCATGCACTTCCGAAGCACTCATGCCCAATGACTGCCCCAGTTCGGCATAGCTGGGGATGCCGTTCCCCAAGGCGAGCTTGAGGGCAACTACGATGTCTTGTGGCTTGGTAAGCATGTAAATACGCTATTCGCGAATAGCGAATGGTCAATGCTTTTAAGCGCAGACTAACCCACTGCAGCCAAGCCATTTTGCGCCATAGGTTTGGCGGGTGGCATGAAGCTCACTTTCTGAACCGCGATGACGCTGTGCTCCGGGCGAATATGGCCGTAGGTGCGCATGGCAAGCGCACCGCCATCGGCATGACCAAGCCAGAGAGCCACTGTCGGAACATCGACCCCGGACTCGATGCAGGTGGTCGCGAATAGATGACGGAGATCGTGGTGGTTGAGTTTCGTAACACCAACCTCCTTGCAGGCGGAAGCCAGTGAACCGCGACATTCCTTGGCGCGAAACACTCGCTCGTTGGGGTCGGGGGTGGTGTCGCCCTTAATGCCTTCCACCAGCCGTCGAAAATCGGCCGTCATGGGAACGATGCGTGGTGCATTCTCCGTCTTCTCGCCCGGAATCGCCGTGAGCCCCTTCTCGAAATCAAGATGGCTCCAGGTCAGGCGGCGGGACTCGCCCACTCTCATACCTGAATAAGCCAGGCCCTCGACCAGATCACCGGCGATTCGGCCCCAGCCCGGCTGCCGACGGATGTAGACGACAATGGCCGCGAACTGCGACCGATTGGGCAACCGCAGAAGTTTTTTCTTCGCCGGCTTGCGCTCGAGATCCGCGGCCGGGTTACGGTAGACAATTCCGGCCTTCACCCCGATTTCAAAAATACGCTGCATGAAGGCGATCGCGCCATTGACGGTCGTCGGGCTGTTGCCAGCGGTCTTCTTGGTCAGGGCTCGCTTCCCCAAACAAGTGGAGCCGCCGTTCTCGAAACGCTGCAGCCAAGTATTGCAGGCCTCCGGTGTAACGCGCCGCATTTCG
>JAQSCR010000026.1 GCA_029945495.1 Pseudolabrys sp.
GCCGCCGGCCTCCAGGTCGCGCGCGCATTGGCCGGCGTAAAAAGCTTCGATCATCGGCCGGCCGAATGGCCGCAAATGATAGGTGCCGGTGCCGGCGCGGTCGGTGCGGCCGAACAGGCGGCCGCCCGCGGCGAATTCTTCCGGCCGCTCCAGCGACAGGAATAATTTGTCGGCGAGGCCGAGCGGCAGGCGCGACGCCGCGCGCGTCTTCTCCGGCAATGCCGGGGCAAAGAAACCCTCAGCGTTTGCCAGCACGGTGCTCGGCAGCGTGACGATGACGGCATCGGCCGCGATGCCGCCTTGCGCCGTCTCGATGCGCAGGCGTTTGCCGGCATGATCGATCCGCGTCACCGGGCAATCGAACAGCACCGGCACGCCGTCGCCATGCGCGGCAATCGCCGTGCCGTAGCCTTGCAGCACGCGCCAGTTCACCTCGGTGTCGTCGTAATGCTCGAAATCGAGCGCCGACATGTGTTCGAGTTCGGTGCCGCTGATATAGGTGCCGATGGCGGTGATGAGGCTATTCCAGCGGTTGCCGGGTTCGAGCCAAGCAGAAGCCGGCATGTCGTCGCCCGAATCCTTGCCAAAATCCTTGCGATTGGCGACCGCCGCGCTCAGGCGCTCGAAAAATTGCTGCATCGCCTTGCCGAAATCATGCTGGTCGTTGAGCGGAAATGTGCTCGCCAGCGACGGTTGCGACCAGGGCGGCGCCGTTCTGTCGATGGTGCGGCCCTGTGCTTCGGCGATGGCGACCCATGGATTGCGGTCGGCCGAATGCAGCCAGCCGCAGCCGAGGTCGAGCGCATATCCCGCCGCATTCGCGACAGTCCAGGCCCGTCCGCCGAGCCGCGACCGCGCCTCGATGATGAGGCATTCGACGCCGGCGTCACGCAGCCGCCGTCCGGCGGCGATGCCGGCCGCGCCGCCGCCAATGATCGCAACCTCGGTATTGCTCGTGGTCATGCTTGAAGCCTGCGGTTAGGGACGGGGTCGGCTTCGCCTATCATGGAACCCTGCGGAATTCATCTCGTTCCCTCGCATCTCGCCGTTCGATTCGAATATTCCGGCGTGGGCCGCTTGCTTCGGCATTGGCGGCGGTGTCCACGCTCGCGTACATCTATACCGAAGCAGGCCGCGCGACGCGGCTCAAGTGTCTCTCAAGGAACGGTGTTTGAAAATGACGTCAGCGGATACGACCAGCTTCGTCTATGTCGGAAATTCGGATAGCCAGAATGTATCCGTCTTCAGGCTCCATGCCGACGGCGGCCTCGAGGCGGTGGAAACCGTCGCCGTCCCCGGTCCGGACAGGCCAGGCGGTTCGCTGCCGATGGCGGTCAGTCCGGACAAGAAGCGATTGTTTGTCGGCCTGCGCAATGAGCCTTATTCGGTCGTCACATTCGCCATCGATGTGGCGTCCGGAAAATTAACGCACATCGGCAGCGGGCCGCTTGCCGATTCGATGTGTTGCATCACGCCGGATCGCACCGGGCGTTTCCTGCTGGCGGCATCCTATGGCGGCAACAAGGTCACGGTCAGTCCGATCGGCGCCGATGGCGTGGTCGGCGAGACCCGCCAGACAGTTGCGACCGAGCCGAACGCGCATTGCGTCATCGTCGATCCGACCAACCGCTTTGTGCTCAACAGCAGTCTCGGCGGCGATGTCGTGCACATGCATCGCTTCGATGCCGACACCGGCCGGCTGTCGCCGAACGCGCCGCCGGCCGTCCCGGTCCAAGCCAAAAGCGGGCCGCGTCATCTGGTGCTTTCGCCGGACCGCGAATTTGTCTATCTGCTCAACGAACTCTCGGCCACGATCGACGTGTTTCCCTATGACGCCGCGAGCGGAACGCTGCGCGCGCCGACGCAGACGATCAGTGCCTTGCCGGCGGATTTTGCCGGAACGCCGTGGGCAGCCGACATTCATCTGACGCCGGACGGCCGGCTCCTCTATGCCTCCGAGCGCACCACCAGCACATTGGCGGCGTTTCGCGTTGAGCATGCCACCGGCGCGCTGACGGCGATTGCCAGCTACCCGACCGAAAAACAGCCGCGCGCTTTCGCCATCGACACGTCGGGCCGTTTTCTTGTCTCGGTTGGCCAATTGTCGGATCGTCTGTCGATCCATGCGATCGATCGCGACAGTGGCGCGCTCAGGAGATTGAAGGACTATCCGGTCGGCAAAAATCCGAACTGGGTCGAGATCGTCTCACTGCTTTAAACTACGGCCTCCGCCTCACGGCGGCGGTTCGGTCACCAGTTTGGGCGTCGGACCGCTGCCGCGCAGGTCATAGACGCGCGCGAACACGACGCCTTCGCGTTCGATATCGACCATGATCGGCGCCTTCAGATATTCGCAATAGTAAGCGCCGACCGCCATCGCGAAGTCGGCCTGCTTCTCGTCGAACGTCGTTTCGAAATCCGGGCCGAGTTCGACTTGCGCGGCCGCCTGCGGGCCGCAGATCGCCACGATCCAGCGGCGGCCCTTGGGCGGATGGTCGACGCCCGCGGCGAGCCGATGGCGCAGTTCATCGGCGGCTTGTTTGAACGCCAGCCCCCAATAGTCCAGCATGAAGTTGTGTTGCGCCTCCCGGACACCGCCGGCAAAGGCGTTGAAGCTGACATACTGATAAGGATGCAGCCGCACCATTTCGATCATCGGCAGCGAAATGCCGCCGACGAAGACGGCACACACCGCGGCGATCGCCAGCTTGCCGTAAGCGCGGGCGCGCGCGAACAACCAGCCGAAAGCGAGCCCGCCGGCGGCGGCGAACGGCGGCGCCACGAAGACGAAATGGCGAAGGCCATTATAGAAAGCCGGATGCGACGCGATCGCCAGAACGATCGGCAATAGAACAGCGACGGCGAGTGCGAACAGCGCCGCGCGCCGGTTCAGCGGCAGGCGGCCGCGTATCAGCACGGCGACAATCCCGATAAGGCCGGCGAGGCCGAGCGCCAGCATGACGATGGGCAGCTTGAGCGCGAATAACTCCGGCAAATATGAAATCGGCATGTCGGGCACCGAGATCAATTTGCCGTTGAATAGTTCTTTCCAGGGCTTCTCGAAAAACTTGTCGAAATATTCCGCCGCGTCGAGCGGATTGAGCGGCGACAGCACCGACCACGGCCACAGCAGCCCCATGATCAGGTAGCCGAGCGCGACCGATGGCAACATGATCAAGATAAATTGTCCGGCCCGTTGCGCGGCGGTTTTCCAGGCGCCGGCCTGCATTTCGGTGGCGACGATCAGCAGCAGGGCGGCGAGCGCGTAGGGCGCCGCGACCGCGGCGAGAATGCGTGAGCCGAAAGCCAGTCCCAATCCGACGCCAAGGAAGGCCACGATGCGCACCGACGGCCGCGGGTATTCCTCGAGCGCGCGCACGATGCCGAGCAGCAACACCGCCATGGCGGTGGCGAATGGCGCGTCCTTCGGATTGATGAACATGTGGCCGTAAAACAGCGGGCAGGCCGCCAGCAAAATCAGCGCGGCGCAGCCGGCAACCGGTCCGCCGAGTTTGCGGCCGAGGCGCCAGGTGATGAACAGGCCGACGATGCCGATAATTGCGCCGACCAAGCGGCGCGTCTCGAACAAGGTGAACGGCAGAACCTTGGCAGCGAGCGCCGCCGCCATGTCGAAGCCGCCGCCATATTTGTACAGATTGACGAAGGAGAGTGCGCGCGTGTCCGTAAAGCCCGAGCCGTAAAGCTGGAGCAGCAGGTCGCCATATTGCGAATGGGTGTAGTCGTCCCAGCCGAGGCCATAGTCCCGGAAGGTGACGGCCGCGATGAGCGCGACCGTCACCAGAACCAGGATGGCTAGAATATCGGCCGAGACAGCGATCTTGCGGCCGGCCAAGTTTTCAGCCGACCGCATGCCGGACATCAGAGAATATCCGAGGATGTTACTTGGTCGCGGCTTCGAACTGGGCTTCGACGTATTCCCAGTTCACCAGGTGATCGAGGAAGGCCTTCAGATAATCCGGGCGGCGATTGCGGTAGTCGATGTAGTAGGAATGCTCCCACACGTCGCAGCCGAGGATCGGCGCCGCGCCGTTGACCAGCGGATTTTCGCCGTTCGGGGTCTTGGAGATGGCGAGCTTGCCGCCTTTGACTTCGATCCAGGCCCAGCCCGAGCCGAACTGGCCGACGCCGGCCGCGGCGAAGTCGGTTTTCATCTTTTCGAGGCCGCCGAGATCCTTGTCGATCGCAGCCTTCAGCCTGCCAGGAAGCTTGTCGCCGCCGCCGTTCGGCTTCATCCACTGCCAGAAATGCAGATGGTTGTAGTGCTGGCCGGCATTGTTGAAGAGGCCGGCGTTCTTGCCGTGCGAACCTTTCACGATCTCTTCGAGCGACTTGCCTTCGAGGCCGCTGCCTTCGAGCAGCTTGTTGCCGTTGTCGACATAGGCCTTGTGGTGCTTGTCGTGGTGATATTCGAGCGTCTCGCGCGACATGTAGGGCGCCAGGGCGTCATAGGAATAGGGCAGCTCGGGCAGCTTGAATGACATCAGTTCCTCCTCGGTCACAAAAAACGATTGGTCCGGAAATGCCGGTCTGTGATTGAACCCGGCGCATCCCTTGCGAGTTCCTCAATGAGTTAATTAGGCGCTGGCGCGGGCCGGGGCAACTTCCGCGGCTGTGATCGGCACGAAAGCCTCGTGGTTTGGCGGAGGGCTGAACGAATTGTCGCCAACCGAGGCTCAAAGGACCGGAAAAGGGCCCTGGAGCGGCTTGGCCCTGCCAACAGCGTTAATAATGTTTGAAGGCATTTATTTTAAATTTTACCATTAATTGTTAGTCTGACAATTGCTAGAAAGTGATAATTCCTTGCTGGAATAACGGGTTACCATTATTTTTACGGCCTCTCGTCAGGCTGCGGATATAGCGGAGCATCGAGGCGAATATGCCGATTTTTTTATACGGGGTCGGAGCGCTGGCGTTTGCCATCGGCGTTGTATCGATCGGATTTGGCATTCCGAACAATGAGTTCGGTATCGGAAATACATTGATCGTGGCCGGCGTGACTGCGGCCGTCGGCGGCCTCGTCGTCATCGGTTTGGGCGTCGTCGTCGGCCAGCTGCGGCGGATTGCCGAAGCCTTGGGAACCCGGGCGCCGGTGCGCGCGAGCCGTCAGTTCGAGACGTTCGAGCCCGCCACCGCCCAGCCGCAGGCCGGTCCGGGGCGCGTGCCGTGTCCGCCACGACCAAAATCTGAGGCGAAGTCTGAGGCGAAGTCTGAGAGCCGGCCCGAAATCCGGTCCGATGCGGTGGCCGGGGCGGCCCCGCGCGATCAATTTGCCCCGGAACCCCGGATGGAACCGCCGGCGCCGCTGTCTGCTCCGACCAAGGAACGGGCGTCCGATTATTTCGCGCCGCACCTGCCCAATCCGGACGAGCCGCCGGTGACAGTCGCCGACGAGGTTTACCTGTCGCCGCTGCATCCGGCCGCGCCGCCACCGCCGGCGTTTTTCCGCGCTGCGGAGCCGGCCGCTTTCCGAGCCCCGGAACCGCCTGTGGATCGTGATGAGCACATTGCTCCATCCGCTCCCCACACTTATTTCGACGCGATGTGGCCGGCCGAGCCCAAGGCTCAGGAGCCGAAGCCGGCAGAGCCAACTCCGACGGAGTTTTCATGTTCCGAGGGCAGGCGCACCCAA